>NZ_QTYG01000082.1:0-5868 GCF_003462045.1 Ruminococcus sp. AM31-15AC
TTTCCTTTGCATACTCCTCAGCATACGAGCCTGATTTTCCCTTTATCGTCAAGCTATCACACTCATCAAAAGCGTTTTCCGCTATTTCATTGACCGACTCAGGAATGTATATCTCCTTTAGGCTGTTACAATGTGCAAATGCCTCACTATTTATAGCCGTAACGCTGTCTGGAAGAGCAAGCGTTTCCAAAGCCTTGCAGGCGAAAAATGCTCTTTTGGGAATAGTGTTGATTTTCGACGAGATATTTATTTCTTTAAGGGCTGTGCAATTTTGAAAGCACGAATTTCCTATTGATTCTAATGTATCAGGTAATTCAAGTTTTTCCAAGCTTTTGCAATCGGCAAACGCCTCATTTTCGATCGTTTTCAATTCATCATTAAATGTTATTGATGTCAAATTCTCACAGCCTCTAAAAGCGTCTTTACAAATGATAGTTATTGAATCTGGACAGGTAAATTCTTTTAAATTTGTACACTGCTTAAAGAACGCAATTCCTATTTCCGTCTGTGATTTTGGCAGCTCTATTTTTTCTAAAGTTTCACAAAAATTAAAGCCGTTACGAATTTCTTGAAAATCTTCAGGAAAATAAAGTTCTCTGATATTAAATGTATAGTCAAGATTATGATAATCATCATTTGTATCGCCGTATCTCCACATTGGTGGGGTTGCGGCATTAACGACTTTTTTTCCGTCAATTTTATCAGGAACATGGACTACTTCATCATTTCCGAAATAATAGGATATTACAATACCCTCATTTCCAAATGTATCTCCCCAATCGTCTTGAAACCCTGCTGCGTCGATATATACATAGCCTGTATCTTTATCTATGGTATGACCCTTTTTCTCTAAACCTTTGTAGAAATCTTTTTCTTTATCGTTAAGATTATCCCATGCCGAAGCTTTGACATTTATAACTGAGCTAACTTCAGAATCCGAACTAGCTTCAGGTTTTGTAGTCTTTCCACAAGAAACCAATGATACTGCCGTTATTGCAGTAATCAATAAAACTGAAAACTTTTTTGTAATATCCATTGTTATCCTCCTATAATTTATTATTCTAATTACTTTTAGCTGTTTTGCTTCCCATTTGATCGCAATACTTTCAATTGTCAATTTATTAGTATAATGTACTGTCATATAATAATATAGCTTATGTTGCTTTTACTCTATGAATTTTGGCTGTAAGAAAAATTATTATCGAATATTGAAATGATATCAAAATCGAAGATTTTAGCTTAGACATCTGTAAAACATTAAACAAGAAACCCGTTATCGAGTCGGTAAACACAAACAGATATAAAAATGGTGGCGTATACATAGAGAATAATAAAAATAATATCACTGCTGTCATAAGTAAACTGATAATATCAAATTTATCCTTTTTTATATAAAACAATGTTGGCAAAATAACGATACATAGAAACGTAAGTGTGTTGATTATAAAAAACAAAGCAATTCCACTTGCCCACGTTGAACCGCTAAGAGTATCTAACACCTTTGAAAATACATATCTATACATAAGAGCAAACAAAATACTTAACAAGTATATCGTTATGTCAAGTGCAAGAATTTTAAAATAATTATATACCTTTTTCAAAATTATCATCCCCTTGATATAACGTAATAACTAATTTGTAAATGTGGATCTGATATGTAATCTGTTCCTTTGAGTACATCATTATCAGTACTGTATCTAATAAAATCCCATTTTACATCTTTAAATATTGGAGCCACTTCTTCTAATGCTATTGTCATATGCTCTTGCCCCTCTGCAGCCAACAAGGCTAAGTATTGCATGAAATATGTAGTGCTTTGACATTCAACCCATCGTCTGTCAGATATTAATAATTGCAAAATTTCTGAACCATTTATCCGAATCATTCGGATAGTCATAACAACCTTTCTTTGAAATAACGCCGATATTCCAGTATGTGAGAAAGCAGATAAACAACATACTGATTGCCGATACGACAACTGCTTCAATAATAAGGAACGGTGTTGAATAAGTCTCCATACTTCTTGACAAAATCGCCAAGATAATGTTCTGCAAAAGTCTTACGAAAATTCCAAGTAGAATTATATCTAGTATAAATCTCCATATAAATGATTTTGTGAATTGGGTCATTGTTTTTTCCCATAAAATAATCAATCATCTTTTTCCAGTGGTACACTCTCATACTCTTCAGAATTACTATTCTTACTCCTCTTAGAATATAAAATAGTATTGCTGATAGGGGCTTGATCTTCGATTTCTTCGTCATTATCCAAAACAAGAGTGACAGCGTAATCTCCGGCAGGAGCAAAAGTTAGAATATTTGTCCAGTTTGACCGAATAGCTAAACTGCGCTTATAGAACTCGCCGTCACAGGTAATGTACCAATATATTTTCTTTTCCATCTCAGCTAATTCTACGCTGTTCGGATCTAAATCATCATACACTGCAATACCAGAACGCTCTACAAGTATTGTATTGTTTTCATTGACGCTTAATCTTATTTCAATATTTTGTTTTATAAAATATGAATATGATGGAGAACTAAGTGACAAATTGTAATCGGAGGTATCCGTTATATCCAGAACTTCTTTTACATAACCTGATCTTTTATAATATGAGATTCGAAAATGCCGTTCAACTGGAATTTCTTTTTGAAATCCGTTGTCGCCCTTGATCGTTTCGACCTGACTTGATTTTAGTGATCGTTTAACATTAACACCATCACTGTTTTCTACCCAAATATTTCGATTATCGTATAACTCAATGCTGTCGGTTTCAATACTTATCGGATCATCATATTCTATATCGTCATTTATTTCGGATATCAGAGACAACTGTTCAAATACTGTCATATTGCTGATCTCAAATATTTTATTTATACCTGCACCTACTCCTATAAGCAAACAAATAAAAACTAATATCCGTATCCGATTTTTTAACAAAAAATCTTTATCATGGTTTATTACGGCTGATGTAATAATTTTCAAGCCTAATTTTTTTGACTTATTAAATTTCCTATATCTTGCACTTAGCAAAAGGCCCTCACCCATAGCCATTATAATGACTGCGGCATTATACACAACCAAAAGATAGCATATAAAATTAAATATTATCAATCTTTTGAAATCAGATATACCGTTAGTGAATATCCCTTCATACAAATATTCATAATAAACACCATAAGCCGCAAATACGCCAATCAGAAATAAAATAACATTTATTAAGCAAACATAGTAAATATGATTTTCTAACTCATTATTGCCATCTATCAAAAAAATCCTCCTCTAAGTTCAATAATCTTCTTATTTCATTAATTACAAGTTTTGACCGTGTTACTGAAAAGGTCCGATATACATGAAAAAGCAGTAGATATGCCTTGATTGCCTAATTCTAATACTGAAATAATCAATGGAAACAGTGTATAGAACTCAGAATCTTCAGCCTTTTTAGTATCTGCTTCGACTGCATTCTCGTCATCTATTTTAAATTGTATCACAGCTTCTTCAATTTTGCAACCCTCATCGTAAATAAATTCCGAACAAATTCCTAAAGTTGCATCATTTGTCATTGCTTTTGAGTAAAGGCTTTCTCTTACATCAAGATTTGACAGAATATTTCCTGCAGCTTTTATTTTAACCGATACCTCGAAAGGCTTTGTATCGGTATTAATATTTGAAAAGCTTTCGACATCTGGCGGAACGTCAACTTCAAATATATACTCAGAATCAGGCACGCCAAAAGTCTGGGGATTTAATGAATCAAGTCCAAGAGCTATTTCATCGCCGTCGCTTATACCGTCGTCATCCGTATCGTATTTTAATTGTATTGTGCAAAAGCAGTCAGCACAAGACCCGTTTCAAGAAATTCAAGCGATTTAAAGTTTTCGTTAATAGTCACTCTATTAACTATACAGTTGAATATTTCCGCTGTTACACCTCTTTCCTTTAAAGCTTTGAATCCAAATGTTTTAGTTTCATTAGCTGCTATCGGGGTTGTTGTAATGTCATTTGCAATAGAATATGAATTTGCTTCTGCAGATACCATTCTCGCATTCCATATAACCTCAATTGTAAAATTAGTATCAAAATTGAGTCGCCAAGCTTCTATTGGTTTGGCTGAGAGATTTTGTATTTCACCAGTAAAACCGTTACCCCAATCGTTGGTAACATTCAGCGAAACAATATATTCATTTTCTGCTTTATCGGTTCTTTGTGAACAGATTTCAAAAGCTTTTGGAATTTCAAAACCTTCTCATGTCACACAGTAACCGAAATTCACTTCCTGATCGGGCTGAATTTCATAATTATATCCTGTGCTTTTTATAATATACTGAGTTTCGCTGCTGCTGTAAGCAATGCCGTTCCAAAGTCCGCTTATCTCTCCATGAGCGTCGAATTTCAAAGCCCAGTTTGATATAGTTTCTGAACCTATATTTTTTGATTTCAATATTCTGATTATTGCCCCATGAGCTTTTAATATCATAATAAACAACATAACCTTTGCCTATATAGACAGACGAATTGTTATCAGCGACGTCTGCTGCCGAAGCGTAGACCGGAACAATTATGTTGATGAGGACAATAACAGACATGAAAATTGAAGTGATTCTTCTTTTCAATTTTTTCCTCCTGATATGTAAAATCTTGTTTTCATAAGAATCCTACGCACAGTTTTCCATGCTGAAAAATTATGATCAGAAATCCGATTGCCGCTCCTATGGTAATGCTTTCTTATATTTTTTTAGTCATCAAAATTAGAAGAAAGTGTTTTTTTCTTGCTGAATAATGTCCGACAATACTTTCTCCGGGTTTCAGACTGATTGTTTCAGACTCGCCGTCTTTTAAAAGAGCCGTTAAGAATCTTTGAATATTTTTCTTGTCCACATTTCCGTTTTCCCACGGAATAATATCAATTATTCCATTAGGATAAACAACCGTCATGTCGTTTACATTAAGGAATTCTGAGTATCCGCTCTAAAAAACAAAAAAAGCCGATCCTATTGGTTTCTCTATTTTAAGAGATACCAACAAAATCGGCAGGCTTAGAGCAAAATATACTCAAAGTCTGCCGTTTTGTTTGACGATGTTTAATCGTTGAGGGTTCAGATCCTTTTTTAACGAAAAAGCATCTATGGTTTTACACCTGAAATTTTTACCCTCAAAACACAAAAAAAGCTCGTAAAATCGGGGCTGCAATAAGGAACGTAAAAAACCGATTGAGAAAGAAGAAGTTATCAGCAATAGGTTTAGTTATGTTAATTAATAGTTAAAACAATCGACTGTCTAAGAAACGGTCGGTTGTTTTGCTGTTTATATTAAATTGAAGAATAAGATTGCTCTGCAAACATATGAGTTTACAGAGCAAATCAAATTAAGCAATGTTGATAGTATTCAGCAATTCACCGGAATTATTATCGAACACAAAAATGTAGTCACCGCAGGATTCAAAAGTGTACGAACCGCCTTCTTTGATCTCATCAACTGACTGCTTTTTAATAAGACTCCAATCCTCAAGCGAATATGTCAGATATTTACCTTTATAATAGGTTATTGCTTTTTGGGAGTTGGCATAAATGATTCTTTCGTGATTTTTAGTTTTCTTTTCTTCAAAATGTGATGTTTCATAATTCCATAAAATAATTCTGTCACCGTCAATTTGTTCAGATACATTATCTGTAAATCCTTTTGCGTAATGTGAATACTGTGCTATGATAATTAAATATTTATCAGATTGTTTAATCGGCTGATATGAATAATCAATATTAAAAGTGTCCCGGGGTGCTATGATAATTAAATATTTATCAGATTGTTTAATCGGCTGATATGAATAATCAATATTAAAAGTGTCCCGGGATTCTACGACTTTACCA
>NZ_QTYG01000083.1:0-5485 GCF_003462045.1 Ruminococcus sp. AM31-15AC
GAAAAAGCATCCACGGTTTTCACCTTAAAATTTCCGGTTAAAAAGCATGAAAAAAGCCCGTATTTACGGGCTTTTCGGCTGGTGCATCTTTTTTGTTCCACCAATATGGTGCGGATGACGGGACTTGAACCCACATGACCTTGCGATCACTAGCACCTGAGGGTGGGGTAACGTTAGTGGAAGAATACTTTTAAATCTAAGTTATATCTACTAACTCTTTATTTTCGTTAAAATCAGCAAATTCCACTTTTGAAAACAGTCACAAGCGGGTGCTTACGACTGTTTTTCATAGGGTCTATGACGTATTTGTGCAAATATAAATTAAAATGGCATTTCACGTTTTGAAAATTCATTTCACAACATGCCCATCCGAAATCTCAATAACCCTATCGCACTGCTCCGCAATGTTCATATCATGGGTTACGATTATTATCGTTTTTCCCTCGTGATTGAGCGACTTGAAAAGCTCCATTATCTCGGCAGAAGTCTTTGTATCCAAAGCCCCAGTCGGCTCGTCAGCAAGTATCACGCTCGGCTCGTTTACAATAGCACGCGCAATCGCCACACGCTGTTTCTGACCGCCGGAAAGTTTATTACAAGGCTTTTTCGCAAGTTCCTCAATTCCGACAGATTCAAGTGCGGCAAGCGCTTTTTCCTTTTTATTCTTGATTTTTGGTTTTGCAAAATTCAGCGGTATCATCACGTTTTCCAGTGCAGTAAAATCCTCGACAAGAGAAAAATCCTGCATTACCATACCGATTTTCTCGTTTCGTATTTTTGCATACTGCCGCTCGGAAAGATTCTTGACAAGCTCCCCGTCAAGGGTATACTCGCCGTCCTGATAGTCGTCAATACAGGCAAGGATATGCAAAAGCGTTGACTTTCCAGCACCGGATTTGCCGATTATTGCTGCCATTTCACCGTCCTGAATCTCGCAGGAAACGCCGTGCAGAGCTTCAAACTCGTTGGACTTTTTAGGGTTATATATCTTTGTTATGTTGTTAAGCTTAATCATAATTCCATCTCCCGCAACATATCTTTTATCTTCTTTTTCCCGATTATTAATATAGGCATAATCGATGAAACTATAATTGTAATTATCAGCCATGCTGCACATGAACAAAACTCATTTGTACCAAAAGCAACAATTGATCCGTTAAGCTTTCCACTGATCTTTAAAATATTGAAAAACAAATAAGCAAGAAAACATGAGAAGATACAGCAGCATAATACATTACACATCTGTATTAAAACACAGCCTGCCCTTGTTCCGCCGGAAATGCTGTATATGCCGTAATTTTTCAGCTGCCTGTTTGTACTTATAGCACTCATACTCAAAATGCTTGTAAAAATGAGTATGCTTATGCCGATTATAAGCGGTAATATCATCACCCTTTGCTCGTTTATCTGTTTTAAGCTTGTCTCGTTTATTTTTGATAATTTTATCCCTTTTATATCAAAATCAGCGCCTAACTGAGTGGTGAAATTTTCATATTCCTCATCGCTACGACCCTCTTTGAATTTAATAAGCGACATTCCGGGACAACCGCCTAGCTTTTGATTTTTTTCAGTAAGCAGGAGAATTTCATTTTTATGCTGCGCACTATAATAATTTGGATACAAAGATGAAGCGTCTGAAACTTCGGACATCAATGTATAGGCGTTAAAAACTTTAGCTCCATCGCAAAGCATTCCTACTATTTTAAAATTTAATTCCTTCTCACAATCTGACTGCGGATTGAAAACCACAGTTATCACATCGCCGACCTCATATTCATCACTATAGGATATTACTGCGTTAATTATGCCGTCTTCGCTGTCACATTCGCTTAACCATTTACCCTTTTCAAGGATTGGTATGTAATCATTGATGAATTTGTCATCATAGCTGTTGATATAAACGTACCTGATGTCATTTTTATAAAAGGCATTGCTATTGTTATAAAGTCCGCCAACTGAATTGAAGGAGTAAACCTCGTCAACATATTCAAAACCGCTTATCTCTTCAAGCAGAGGATAATTCGGTATGTCGATACTGCAAATTCCTTCTCCGTCTATATGTTCCTTTATCGGTGAATAAAACTTTGAGATATAGTTTATTGAGGACACACAGTAAACTATCAGTATCAAAGCTGCGGAAATTTGTAGGATTATAAAAATATTAAAAAATATATTACGTTCAAATTCCTTGATACCATATCTGATATATGATGCGCGCACCGTTTTCACCTCCGTGATTTCAGCATTTGCACTGGCGAACGCGAAATGCTGAAATAAATCATTATGTTTTGAGAAACGAAGGTCACAGCTATGTAGATCGCTGCAAGTAAAATATAGTTTTTCACTGAATATGCAAGAGTGACATACGGCAAAATACCGGCTAGTCCGGGAAGTATAAGAAAATTAAAACAAGATATACATAGCAGAATATTGATCGCACTATATATCATCATCTCGCTGACCATGATTCCTTTGAGCCTGTTTTTAGAACACCCATTGATCCTGAATATAGCCATAGTCTTTCGTCTAAGATCAATCACATATTTAAACAATGCCGTGATATTGACAGAAGATATGATCGCAATAACAACGCAGATCGTCATTTTTGTCTGAAAGGTTTTCAGCACCTCGGCATCATAAACCGGCATATCCGAAATTTCCTCATCGCTTATTCTGTCACCAAAGCACTTTTTGAAAATGTTAACAGCGCTGTTATATTCATTCTGATACAGAATCTGTTGTATTTTCACCTGCGGAAAAGTCGTAACTTCGGCATCTGATGAAAAAACCGTATACGGTATAAAATATCTGTCTCCCCGGGTTTTGGTGAATCCGATCACTTCAAAGGTTCCTTCAGGAAGATCGACAAATATTTTGCCGTCTTTATCATATGCCTGATAGCTGTAATCTTCAGGAGAAAGGTCGTCGTCATATCCGATCTCGCTGTCTATCTCTTTGTAACATTCGATCGGGGCTATACATACCTTAGCAGCTTTGTCATAATCTGTTTTACTGAAAGAGCTACCACTGTACCACATTCCGTTAGTTTTCAGATTTTTTTTAATATCATACATTTCCCAGCCGTCATTATATGACAGGCAGACGTAATATCCGCCGCAGTCAAAATCTATGTACCCTATTTTATTCCCAAGCGCTGACCCCATCTCGTTAAGAAAAGTCAAAACCGATTCATTTGAAATTGGATTTTCTTCATCAATGTCGCTTTCAAAATCAAAGCTAATCCAATTCTTTTCTTCATCAATAGGCTCATCTGAAGCAATGTCCTTTATCTGCTGTGAATAATTCTGATATATCCCAAATGAAAAAATAATAAGCATCAAGCTTGTGATCTCACAGACCACAAACACAGCAAAGATAACCTTGCTGTGTCTGATAAACTGTGCAATGTTTTTCTTGTAAAAAACATATGCCCCGACCTTTCATGATTTATCCTACGTTTTTGCTGATTGTGGCAACTTTATTTGTACGTGAGGAATCACGATACACAATTACAGTATGTTTATAATTGTTTCCGCCTGAGCTTCTGTAATTTGAACAACCCTTGATGCCGATCGATCCTTTTGTACTGAGTGTTTTATATTCAGATGCTCCATCCAAATATCCGCCGTTAGAATAGTAAACATCAACACTGATTTTAGAATATTCTGTCAGCGATTGCTTATTCGTTGCCCTTGTTTGAACAAAATTGCCAGCTTCATAGTAATCCATTTTTGCATATGAATTACCATCGTATGTATAATTATAATTTGATTCATAGGTTTTATCGAATGCACCTACAATTGCAGTCGTCGCCATCGTGCTAACAGCAATAATAGAAGCAATACCAATTGTAATAGTTTTTTTTCATATTCATAAAAATATCCTCCTCAACATTATAGCATAGAAATAATATAACATCAATGCCCTTTTCCGTATTTATCCATTTTTCGTGTGTGTGCACAAATCAGAATGTGCGCTTTTGAATAGTATTTCATTTCTGCATTGGAATCACCAAGCCTTTCTTCTTATATTGTATTTTCAGCATGACACTGTGCTACTATAAATCGTAATGGTCTCATAATCAGAACCGTTATAGACCTTTGCGATTGTTTTAAGACGGTATGTACCGCTGCTTAACGATGATTTAGACGTGGTATATATCGCTGTATATGTGTTGAATGTTTTAGTCCAGCTTGTAACATCTATCCACCATTTTCCGCTCTGCTTTTCTAGTGTATGTGAAACCACCACCTTAGTTATATTATCTGAAGAGCCTAGTATTGTACTTCTGCACGAAGCAGTCTTATTTGAAATAGTCATACTGTTATAAACTTTAGAAGCGTATTTATAGTATTCCGTAAATTCACCTTCGACAGGAGTACTTAACTGAGGTTCAGCGCAAACAGATATGCCGCCTCCACACACCATAACGGAAGAAACAAGTAACGCTAATAACTTTTTCATCTATTATTCTCCTTTCATAAAAAATAGAGTAGAAAGATCAAATTGATCTCTCTACCCTATATAACAATAAAAAAACAAATTAGTAAGACTATTTTTGTAACTTTGTAGACTTGCATAAATCTATAACAGTTTCTTTGTCGAGATCGCTGAATATTCCTAATATATACCTGCCATTATCCCAAATGCACGTTACATCGGTATCAGATTCAAAAAGCAAATATTCCTGACCATCGATCTCGATCTTCGTAAAACTCGTTCGCTCATTATCAATATATTCCTTATGATTTCGTTTGACATTCTGGTCAAAGAAAATACTTTTTTTGCCGTTGGAATACAAAATAGAAACGCTATCATCTGTTTCAATATATTGAGTCTGTTCAAACCCGGCGGGCAACTTTGAAATATAATATTTCTCTTCAATGGAAGTTGGATAACCATCGTCCGTACCACTTTCGGTTGCTATGACGCTATGATCTGCAAAATTCTCCATTACAAAATCATATACTGCACCACGAACCGCATCGACACTTAACGCAGAGGCAGAAAGTACGACCGTTGCAACAATAACACACGCAGCTCTGCGAGTTGCCGTACTTATAAGCTTAAAATATGGTCTGCTTTGCCGTTTAATAAGCTTCTTCATTTTCTTATTATGCTTATCACTGAATTCGTGTTCATCATTTAATAAGATTGCTTCCATATCGGCATTATATTCTTCGTCAAATACATCTTTTAAAGCTTGTATAAACAATGTGTTTTCGTTCATATTTCTCCCTCCTTTAAAATTATCTTTTTCAGATTATTCTTTGCCGTCCAATATCGCTGCTTGGCTGCTGCATAACTGATTTCAAATGAATCTGCAATTTCTTTATAGTCCATTCCCTGGACACATACAAGATAGAGTATATCTCTATCAGTTTATTTAATTTCCTTATGAAATCAGACCATTTATCCTTATCAAAATTCCGAATATTTATCGTCGTTAAAATAAATATCATCTTCGTATGGCAAATTCAATGTA
>NZ_QTYG01000084.1:0-5216 GCF_003462045.1 Ruminococcus sp. AM31-15AC
AACGAAACAGCATCTTGAAAATTGAACAAAGACGAATAGTACGAAACCCTTGAGAGATTCTTTTGAGAAAAAGAATTAAAGTCTAACATAAAGACGTAAAAGAAATGTACGTTCAGTGAAGTGAACTGAAACAGGATAACAAGAGCAGAGATGCTTTTGATATACAACTTTAATTAAGAGTTTGATCCTGGCTCAGGACGAACGCTGGCGGCACGCTTAACACATGCAAGTCGAACGAGAGAAGAGAAGCTTGCTTTTCTGATCTAGTGGCGGACGGGTGAGTAACACGTGAGCAATCTGCCTTTCAGAGGGGGATACCGATTGGAAACGATCGTTAATACCGCATAATATAATTGAACCGCATGATTTGATTATCAAAGATTTATCGCTGAAAGATGAGCTCGCGTCTGATTAGCTAGTTGGTAAGGTAACGGCCTACCAAGCGACGATCAGTAGCCGGACTGAGAGGTTGATCGGCCACATTGGGACTGAGACACGGCCCAGACTCCTACGGGAGGCAGCAGTGGGGAATATTGCACAATGGAGGAAACTCTGATGCAGCGATGCCGCGTGAGGGAAGAAGGTTTTAGGATTGTAAACCTCTGTCTTCAGGGACGAAAAAAGACGGTACCTGAGGAGGAAGCTCCGGCTAACTACGTGCCAGCAGCCGCGGTAATACGTAGGGAGCGAGCGTTGTCCGGAATTACTGGGTGTAAAGGGAGCGTAGGCGGGATCGCAAGTCAGATGTGAAAACTATGGGCTTAACCCATAAACTGCATTTGAAACTGTGGTTCTTGAGTGAAGTAGAGGTAAGCGGA
Organism: Ruminococcus sp. AM31-15AC; assembly: GCF_003462045.1. NCBI lineage: Bacteria > Bacillati > Bacillota > Clostridia > Eubacteriales > Oscillospiraceae > Ruminococcus > Ruminococcus sp. AM31-15AC. The sequence goes on from NZ_QTYG01000084.1 coordinate 819, forward strand.
ATTCCTAGTGTAGCGGTGAAATGCGTAGATATTAGGAGGAACATCAGTGGCGAAGGCGGCTTACTGGGCTTTAACTGACGCTGAGGCTCGAAAGCGTGGGGAGCAAACAGGATTAGATACCCTGGTAGTCCACGCCGTAAACGATGATTACTAGGTGTGGGGGGACTGACCCCTTCCGTGCCGCAGCAAACGCAATAAGTAATCCACCTGGGGAGTACGACCGCAAGGTTGAAACTCAAAGGAATTGACGGGGGCCCGCACAAGCAGTGGAGTATGTGGATTAATTCGAAGCAACGCGAAGAACCTTACCAGGTCTTGACATCGTATGCATAGCTCAGAGATGAGTGAAATCTCTTCGGAGACATATAGACAGGTGGTGCATGGTTGTCGTCAGCTCGTGTCGTGAGATGTTGGGTTAAGTCCCGCAACGAGCGCAACCCTTACTGTTAGTTGCTACGCAAGAGCACTCTAGCAGGACTGCCGTTGACAAAACGGAGGAAGGTGGGGATGACGTCAAATCATCATGCCCCTTATGACCTGGGCCTCACACGTACTACAATGGCTGTCAACAGAGGGAAGCAAAGCCGCGAGGTGGAGCGAACCCCTAAAAGCAGTCTTAGTTCGGATTGTAGGCTGCAACCCGCCTACATGAAGTCGGAATTGCTAGTAATCGCAGATCAGCATGCTGCGGTGAATACGTTCCCGGGCCTTGTACACACCGCCCGTCACGCCATGGGAGTCGGTAACACCCGAAGCCTGTAGTCTAACCGTAAGGAGGACGCAGTCGAAGGTGGGATTGATGACTGGGGTGAAGTCGTAACAAGGTAGCCGTATCGGAAGGTGCGGCTGGATCACCTCCTTTCTATGGAGAACAGAGAAGGAAAGAAAACTTCTCATAAAACAATTCTCCGGTCAGCAAAGGTTTAAGAAAGTAGTTTTTGTTCAATTTTGAGGATGCTGGAAACAGTATCTTTAAAACAGCACAATGGAGTACCTAGTCCCTGCATATGGGGGTGTAGCTCAGCTGGGAGAGCACCTGCTTTGCAAGCAGGGGGTCAGGAGTTCGATTCTCCTCATCTCCACCAAGGGACGAAGGAAGACGAACAGCTTGAGTGCCGTTATGTAAAGCATAATGGGCGCATAGCTCAGGTGGTTAGAGCGCACGCCTGATAAGCGTGAGGTCGGTGGTTCGAGTCCACTTGTGCCCACCAGCAAGAGAGATCTTGCAAGGAACGAAACTTGAAAATTGAATAATGAAAAGCAAAAGTAATGCAAATGAGGAAAAATGAACGACAATAACGAAAGTTAAAGTCGGGTAAAAAACCTGCAATTAGCATAAAAATTAAGAGGATTAGACATAATTCAAAAATGGTTAAGCTAAGAAGAGCGTAGGGAGAATGCCTTGGCATTAGGAGCCGACGAAGGACGTGATAAGCTGCGATAAGCTGCGGGGATCAGCAAGTATGAATTGATCCGCAGATTTCCGAATGGAGCAATCCGTATGTGTATGCACATACATCATATACTGAATCAAATAGGTATATGAGGGGAACCGCCTGAACTGAAACATCTAAGTAGGGCGAGGAAGAGAAATCAACCGAGATTCTGTGAGTAGTGGCGAGCGAAAGCGGAAGAGGCTAAACCATAGGTAGCAATACTTATGGGGTTTCGGACAGCATTTAGTATTGATAATTTCTAGTTGAAACGTGTGGGAAAACGTACCGAAGAGTGTGAGAGTCACGTAAGCGAAAGAGAGAATCAGCGAGCTGTATCCAAAGTACCGCGGGACACGTGAAACCCCGTGGGAAGATGGGGGGACCATCCTCCAAGCCTAAATACTACCTAATGACCGATAGCGAATAGTACTGTGAAGGAACGGTGAAAAGAACCCCGGGAGGGGAGTGAAAAAGAACCTGAAACCCTATGCTTACAAGCACCGAGAGCACGTCAAAGTGTGATCGGGTACCTTTTGTAGAATGGTCCGGCGAGTTATTGTATGCGGCAAGGTTAAGTGCTTAAGGCACGGAGCCGAAGCGAGAGCAAGTCTGAATAGGGCGAATAAGTCGTATGCAATAGACCCGAAACCGAGTGACCTATCCATGTCCAGGCTGAAGTGGAGGTAAAACTCCATGGAGGGCCGAACACACGTCCGTTGAAAAGGCCGGTGATGAGGTGTGGATAGCGGAGAAATTCCAATCGAACTCGGATATAGCTGGTTCTCTCCGAAATAGCTTTAGGGCTAGCCTCGTGAAAGATTACTGGAGGTAAAGCACTGAATGGGCTAGGGGTCGAAAGATTACTGAACCTATCAAACTAAGAATGCCAGATAATTGATTCACGGGAGTCAGACAATGTGAGATAAGTCTCATTGTCAAAAGGGAAACAGCCCAGACCCACAGCTAAGGTCCCTAACATTGTTAAGTGGAAAAGGATGTGGGGTTGCATAAACAACCAGGATGTTGGCTTAGAAGCAGCCACTCATTAAAAGAGTGCGTAATAGCTCACTGGTCGAGTGACCCTGCGCCGAAAATTCAACGGGGCTAAACAATGTACCGAAGCTTGGGATTCTAGATTTATCTAGAGTGGTAGGAGAGCGTCGAATAAGGGGTGAAGTCAGAGCGGAAGCGCTGGTGGACTTTATTCGAGTGAGAATGCCGGAATGAGTAGCGAGAATTATGTGAGAATCATAATGGCCGAAAATCTAAGGTTTCCTGAGGAAGGTTCGTCCGCTCAGGGTAAGCCGGGGGCTAAGGCGAGGCGGAGACGCGTAGCCGATGCACATACGGTTGAAATTCCGTAGCCACCGAAAGATTTAAATACAGGGACGCTTTAGAAGTGATGTTGCCGGGCGATGGTTGACCCGGTCGTAAGGGATCGAAAATGAGTAGAGAAGTCATCATGGAAAGAGACAAGAAAAGCTGTATGAATATCTTAGGTGCCCGTACCGCAAACCGACACAGGTAGATAGGAAGAAGATTCTAAGGCCAACGGGAGAAGGGTTGTTAAGGAACTCGGCAAGTTGACCCCGTAACTTAGGGATAAGGGGTGCTCAAGTGATTGAGCCGCAGAGAATAGGCCCAGGCGACTGTTTAGCAAAAACACAGGTCTCTGCTAAATCGAAAGATGACGTATAGGGGCTGACACCTGCCCGGTGCCGGAAGGTTAAGAGGAGATGTGAGAGCATTGAATTGAAGCCCCGGTAAACGGCGGCCGTAACTATAACGGTCCTAAGGTAGCGAAATTCCTTGTCAGGTAAGTTCTGACCCGCACGAAAGGTGTAACGATCTGGGCACTGTCTCAACAACCCGCCCGGCGAAATTGTAGTACCGGTGAAGATGCCGGTTACCCGCGACTAGACGGAAAGACCCCATGGAGCTTTACTGTAGCCTAATATTGGATTTCGGTATTTCACGTACAGGATAGGTGGGAGACTGGGAAGCACAGGCGTCAGCTTGTGTGGAGTCGACCTTGGGATACCACTCTTGGAGTGCTGGAATTCTAACCTGCGGCTTTGAAGCAAGTCGGGGGACATTGTTAGGTGGGCAGTTTGACTGGGGCGGTCGCCTCCTAAAGAGTAACGGAGGCGCTCAAAGGTTCGCTCTGCATGGATGGAAACCATGCGTCAGAGTGTAAACGCAAAAGCGAGCCTAACTGCGAGAATGACGGTTCGAGCAGTAACGAAAGTTGGAGTTAGTGATCCGGCGGTATGTGAATGGAAATGCCGTCGCTCAACGGATAAAAGCTACCCTGGGGATAACAGGCTGATCTCCCCCAAGAGTCCACATCGACGGGGAGGTTTGGCACCTCGATGTCGGCTCATCGCATCCTGGGGCTGAATTCGGTCCCAAGGGTTTGGCTGTTCGCCAATTAAAGCGGTACGCGAGCTGGGTTCAGAACGTCGTGAGACAGTTCGGTCCCTATCTGTCGTGGGCGTAGGATATTTGCAAGGAGCTGTCCCTAGTACGAGAGGACCGGGATGGACGCACCTCTGGTGCACCAGTTGTCACGCCAGTGGCACAGCTGGGCAGCTATGTGCGGAACGGATAAACGCTGAAGGCATCTAAGCGTGAAGCCGCCCTTAAGATAAGATATCCCTTCTGTTTACAGAGTAAGACCCCTTGAAGACTACAAGTTGATAGGCTCAAAGTGTAAGCACGGTGACGTGTTTAGCTAGCGAGTACTAATCGGTCGAGGGCTTAACCTTATTGGTTATGACTACTCCTTTTAACCAACAGCTTTTTCATTATTCAATTTTGAGGATTCGTTCCTCTTCACTTAGTCGGTGGCGTTTGAGTTGAGGTCACACCTGTTCCCATGCCGAACACAGTAGTTAAGCTCTTCTTCGCCGAAAATACTTGGATGGTAACGTCCCGGTAAGATAGGGTGCTGCCGACACCT
>NZ_QTYG01000085.1:0-4957 GCF_003462045.1 Ruminococcus sp. AM31-15AC
TTTTTAAATACGAATAATATACATTACCAATGCAATCAAAACCTAATAATTTAGTTGGCAATTTAATTTCAGGAACAACGATTTCTTTGTTAGTTGTTTCATACAAAAGAATATTCGACTTTAGCCCATTGTTTTGACAATATTGAAAATATTTATATACAAACTTAAAATCAGGGACAATATGTTGCATATCATATTGCAGAAACCAAGTGTTATCTGCTTCCTCAGTTAACATCATAGCATTCTTATCATCATCTACATCTTCAAACGGCCATACATTATATGTATAATCATTATCTTTTACCTCGGATACAACATAACCATTTCTATACAACTTCATTATCTCACTCTCCTAATCAATAATTTCCACATGAGAATTTTTGCCTGAAGGAACATGTAAATGCGGCTTACCTGATATACCTTCAGCCAATTTTGCTGGATCCATTCTATTGAAATGCGGTGGGTCTATACGAACTTTATCCTTGCCAAGTCCAGCTGCTCTACATCTATTTACATAATCTTCTGCCTCTAATCTTGTGACACGATTTATCTTGCTAATATTTTTTCCTTCCTTAACCAGTTTCTGCTGTTCTGGAGAATATTGTTTTCCATATTCTTTGCCAGCATTATGCACCAACACGCCCAATGTACAAACATGATAAGTATGGAAATCCTCCACCTGAAAATTATACACTGTAGTGGGTTCTTCTGTCAACTCAATATCAAAATTTTCAACTAAAAGAACATTTCCGTTTACATCAAGAAGTTCATCACCAACTATTAGTTCTCCTGCTTTGATAAAGCCTTGATTTTTTACATAAAACGGGTGGTCAACAGTTGTAACGATTTCTTCGCCGTTTACTGTAAGATGAACAAGAGTAGTTACCTCTCTTATGTATGTTTCAAGGACGGTCTTTTCACCAGTTTCCATTGTTTCAGGATCTGTTGAAATGACTTTATCTCCTGACTTTATCTTTTCTATAGCAACCATTCCGGCAACCGCCATGACAAGCGTTCCCGCCACAAAACATGACGGTTTAACTCCTGCACTGTTAGCTGCCTTGTTAAATCCGCTGTTCATTCCGCCGGTAAAAACAGCTACACTTGCTATAGTCGTCTGAGCTACATTGTATATAGAACTCTCATGCAAAGCCGCATTAAAGTCACTAAACCAGTTATCACCAAACAATATCTTTGAACCTAATGCGAGAGTATCAAAGCCTCCCATTACAAATGTGATAGCTCCACTTGCTTTGGCGACCGTTCCAACCGTTTTAGCAAAGCTACACGATTTACCCAACCATTTTCCATTGGCAAGCAAACTAACCGCCTTGGCATTACCTAAAAACTCACCTGCCGCTCCAAGTCCGCCAAATACGCCACCGAAAATAGCTCCGGTCACCACGCCGTCCTTAAAGCCCTCCCAGAATGAACCTCCTGACGCCCAACTTGATAGTCCACCTATCAGACCTCCGCTCAAAGCACCTTTCAATGAGCCGATTAAAATTCCAGAGCCAAGCCAGTTCAAACCCGGAACAAAGCAAAGAACAACACCGGTGATAACAACTGCAATCGCAAGAATCTCTTTCCAATGCTCCTGGCACCACTCGCCGACCTTTTTGCAGCCGTCTTTGAACTTCTCCCAACCGCTTTTTTCGCATTCGGGCTTCAGATATTCATATTTATCGTAAAAATCATCTTTGCTCTTATTGATTGCATCGGCGGCGTCACCGTCAATGCGTACAACATCAGATATAAAATCATTTATATCCTGTTTTAGATTTTCCAGAGTTTCAATCTTATCTTCCTGCGTTTTCGTTGATGATTTTATCGAACTGATAACATCATCGACGTCGCATATGCTTTCATCTATGGAAAGCACCTTTGATTTCAGCGATTTCAAGTCTGATTTATAGCTTTTGACCGATGTTTTTGCTTTATTTATCAAACTTGACATCTGGTTTATCTTGCCTGAATATAAAGTAATCGTCGCCATATATACTATTCCTCTTCGTACATCTTGCGTCTGTAATACTCCATATCATATGACGCATTCCGTCGTACATTTCGCCAATCCGAGGCTGCCGAGCAAGCCGTATCTATCCCTGAATTTATATCTTGTAATTCTGATTCTGCACGGTTTATATTTTCTTCTAACTCGGAAATTTTATTATTTACCGTATTTTTCTTGTTCCTGAGATTTGAGAAAATATTGTTTAAAGTATTCTGACTTTTCATTGATTCTGAACTGTAAACGCTACTCAAACTCTTGTTGGCAACTGAACTTGAACTTGCCATTTTGCCGAAATTTTCAGAAGCTGAATCGATTTTATTATTGATCGATTTTATATCATCTTGAAGTATGGAGTCTTTTTTTAAAGCTGCATTTAGCTCTGACAACACTTTTTGATGTCTTTTTAAATCTGATTTGAGCTGATTGATATATATAATTTTTCTTTGTCTCTGAGACCTCAGCTCATTTGCTCTGTTTTCATAGTTATTAACTTCAGAACAAGCGTCATAATATCTACTTCTAGATTCATAGTAGTAATCTTCATAATCCATAGGTATTAACACTCCAATCACGAATATTTGCTGAGTTTTAATTTCCCAATGACCAACATTAGAGATTCCGTAAACATAACAATAGGAATAGTTTTTTCTACGGGCTGAAAAATCACTGATACTGCTAGCCATATGAAAAATTCTATTGATAAGATCAAATAGGCTCTTTTTTTAAATACGCTAATTTCATCTCTGTCTAAAGGCTTGTTTTTATCTTCGACAGGGGCAAAAGCAAAGCATACCACCATTCCGACCAATAATAATATAATATATATTATTGACAAATCAACATAACCAATAAATAATAACATTGCCATGATAATCACTATGGAAATAAAATAGCACCTCCACGGGGTGCTAGCGTGGTATCCTCCGGCATAGCTTCTCAGTGGTATATAAAAAACTAAGAAAGCTATGCTTTCAAACACCTTGCCCACAATAACGCCGATAACTATAGTGCTGATAAGGTTAAGTAAAACCGTTATCCCCATATTGAAGCCGTATTCATACAAATCGAAATCGCTTTCTGATATAATACCTTTTTCACATAGACGTTGCGTTATTTTGCAGGCAGTTTTCTTAAACATTAGAACTTACGCAGTTTCTTAGAATCAGCAGGCAATTCAGGCTGGTGAGTGATGAAAAGGCATGTAGAATTTACGTTTGATACAGTAACCAAAAGTGCCAATGCAGCAAACACCTTACCCATTCTTGTGCTGAGTTTCATTAAATTTCTTTTCATATGATCTTCTTCCTTTCATAACAAGTTATGACTTGATTATACATAATACAAGAATAAAAAACCGTAAATGTCAAAAAAAACGTCTTTTTTGTAAAAAAAATAGAGGCAACTTATTGTTACCTCTATTTTTCATACATTATCACTGATGTTTCAAACCAATTATCAGCTACATTAGTTTTTAAAATTCCTCCGTATTTTTCCGCAATATTTTGAACACTCTTTAACCCTATTCCATGATTTATCTCATCATTTTTTCTTGTCCTTTTATCCTTGTGTATGATTCCGTCAAATGAATTTCCTACTAATAATTTAATGTAGCCCTGCTTATAAACAATATCGATAGTTATCTTCTTTTCATCGTTCTCTCCTAGGAGGCTTAACGCTTCAAGTGCATTATCTATCAGATTACAAATAACAATATTTAAATCAAATGAACTAATAAGAATTTGCTCAGGGAGAACAACATGATAACTTTTTTCAACGCTGTTGTTCTCTAACGGTGCCAATTTGTAATTCAGAACACTGTCGATCGTTTCATTTCCTGAGTCGATAATAACATTATTACTATAAATATAATCATTGGTTTCAGCAAGGTAATCTTTAAGCTGATCGTATTTCTCAGCACTAAGCAAACTTTGCATGTTGATAATATGATTTTTCATATCATGCTTTAAAAATCTTATCTTCATCTGAGATTCCTGCATTAAATGCAACTGATTAAGATACGCCTTGTTTTGCTGCTCAATAACGTCAGTTTCATATTGCTGGGAAAACATATTTACCAAATTATCGTAAAGGTAAAGAATAACTATGTTCATCAATAATATGATAACGCTTAAAATCAACGATATGACATTGAGATCTTTTGCGACAAAGTAACCCACCATTATACTGCCAAGCGGAACAACTATCACAGTAATATAATACATTATCGGCAATTTTACAATTTGATTACTATCTTTAAAAAAGCTCTTAGCTATGATATTTACAAGTGTTAGAAACACAATATTTGATACAAATCCCTCATCAAAAAAAACAGAGTTATATCGAGCAAAGACTGTATAGCAACAACCGCTGTATCTACTACAATGGAAAAAACACATAACACAAATGCTGACAACAAAGACTTAAATAACGATACTTTATAGTACAAAAATATAAGAATAAAAGGTATAATGTTTGACAGGATTGTAATAAGCCGATTGTCAAAAAGTAAATACGCACAGCTATTTATAATGTAATAAAGTGTAAACAGAACAACGTCTGATTTTGCTGATTCTTTTTTCTTTTGTAAAAACACATTGGAAAACTGATAAGTGGCATATATGTGAAACACATTTGAAAACAAATAAAATATAGTAGTCATATCATTCTTTCAACAGCTGTTCACTGACCTCCATTTTCTTATTAGGGCTTATCGGCAATTCCACTCGGTCTATGCCAATAAGGACGACTGAATGTGAAGTGAATCTTTCAATATAATTTTTATTTACTAAATAAGATTTATGAATACTGATAAAATCACTTAAACTTTCATTGTCAAGCAGGTTAGATAATTTTCCGTAAAAGGTATATTGATTCGTAATAGTATGGATCACTATTGTCCTGCCCTGACTCTCAAAATAACAAATATTAGATACTATGATACTG
>NZ_QTYG01000086.1:0-4516 GCF_003462045.1 Ruminococcus sp. AM31-15AC
CATATATGAGAAATATGATATACAGAAATGTTTGATAATACTCTTGACAAAGTGCGTAAATAGTGATATAATCACTATATTCATAGTAAGGCTATATGAATAATATAATATATATTGGAGGAAATAAAAAAATGCTTACAGAACTGACAAACCAGAATTACAACGAGCTGATATCAGCAGACAAACCGCTTGTTATAGAATTTTACTCACCTACCTGTGTTCACTGTAAAAGAACAGAGGCAGGGCTTAACGAAGCTGCAGAAGAGCTTGGAAAAACCGCTATCATAGCTAAGTGTGATATCACCTCTCAGCCAGATCTTGCGAAGAGATATGACATTACAGCACTGCCAACACTCCTTTTTATAAAGAATGGTGATATCAAAAACAAGCTTGAGGGTTTTACGCACAAGCTGATAATTCTTGACAATATTAAGAGATTATAAAAAAATCAGTCCGATGTTTTGAGCATCGGGCATTTTTTTGAGCAAAAGGTCTTGACAAAGTAGGGAGTTTATGATAAAATAATAATGTTGTTTTGTATGCGGGTGTGGCGGAATTGGCAGACGCGATAGATTTAGGTTCTATTGGCAACACCGTGCAGGTTCAAGTCCTGTCACCCGCACCATACTTGTGCAATGAAATAGATATTGTGCCCGAAAAGCTCGCATTTGCGAGCTTTTTTGCGTTTTGAGAGTAAAAACTTCAGGTGTAAAACCGTAGATGCTTTTCACCGGTTTTCACCAAAAAAGGAAGTCGAACCCTACACAACAAAAAAATATCGAACATAACGGCAGACTTTGAGCAGATTCCGCTCTGAGCCTGCCGATTTGTTATGAAAAAATATTCACAAAGTTTTAAAGGCTGTTTTGTATATTGTCACGAATTTGAGTGACGATGATAAAACAGCCTTTTTTCATTTGTAGAAAAAGGAGGAATGTGTAATGTATTACGATTAATCCTGTATAATAAAACTTGACACATACAAAACAATCGAAGTATACTAAAAACAAAGGAGTGTGTCATCAATGGGAACAGGAAAACAATATGATGAAGAGTTTAAAAAGCAGGCAATAAAGCTCGCAAGCTTCATGCAGCAAACAAGCGGATCAAAGAGCTTGAAAAGAAAAACCGTGAGCTTGAAGAGCTTAATGAATTTCTGGAGGAAACATCTGCTTTTTTCGCCGCGAACCGTCGGAAGTCAGGAAGAAGAACGGTTAAAGTTCATTTCCAAAAAGACTGATGACGGTAGGATCAGTTTTTACTGCAAGGCTTTGGAGGTTACAAGACAAGCATTTTACGATCATCTCAGCCATAAAAACGCCCCCTGGAAGTATCAGGCACTTGCAGATGAAATGATGAAGATCCACGAAGAAGACTAATATAATGACTGCTACGGCAGGAAGCGTATGTATCTTGCATTGCAGCAGAGAAAGGATGCCGGAATGCTGCTGTAAAGAAATATGGGATCATTCAAAGCACGAACAGCGCCGGCGGAAGATGTCATGATAATGCACACTGTGAAAGTATGTGGGCAAGAATGAAAGAAGAGCTGTTCTACAGCCGTGAGGACAAATCGGAGAAATACACTATGAGAGAGTTGAAGACTATGATCTGGAGATATTATATGAGTTACTGGGCTAACAGAAGAATCTGCACCGCCAACGGCAGGCTGCCTCCGGCAGCACGAAGAAAGCTCTACTATGATCATATCTTTCTCGCTGCATAATTCTTGTTCGAATAAAATGTGTCAAGTGATATTGACAAAACCATATCGGCATAGGCTGTCAGACTTGCTGAGCCTATCAACGTAATACTTGCTGCAATGGGAATTATTTTTTTGAATCATTTTGAAAAACTCCTTTCATGTTTTAGTATTGGGTACAATACTATTATATATCATTGCACTTGTTTTTTCAAGCCGCAATGCGCACAAAGTTCTCTGAAAAAAATCCGGACAATTTTTATATGATGAATTGACAAAAAGCTTCTGAGAGAGTATAATTATAGTAATGGGTACAATACGAAAGGATTGATTTCTATGTACTATAATGAAAAACGAAAAGCGATTACGGCAAAGTATGTGAAAACACACCTTGATGACATCAAGATTCGTGTTCCAAAGGGACAGCGTGAAAAACTGAAAGCTATTGCTTCTGAAATGGGCATGAGTATGAATCAGATGTTTATCAAGGCTGTAGAGGAATATATTGAAAAGAACTATAAGCCGGAAGCGGAAAGTAAAACAGATTGACAAATCGGAATTTGTACAGAATATTTTTTGAAAAAGCTCTTGACAATAAAGCTCCTATATAGTATAATTTAATAAACTACTATATAGGAGCTTTTGCATGGAAATGAATGGAGGATTTCTTGTCACCAAAATAAAACAACTTGGAGACCGGATTTTTGAGAAGATTCTCAGCGAAAAGAATATTGATGCGTTCAATGGAGCCCAGGGGCGCATTCTTTATGTGCTGTGGCAGGAGGATGGTATCTCAATCAGGTCACTCTCAACTAAATGCGGATTAGCGATAACATCTCTTACTACGATGCTGGAAAGAATGGAAAATCAAGGGCTGATAAGCCGTGTTCAGTCTGAAACGGACAAAAGGAAAACACTTCTGTTTCTGACTGAGAAAGCACATGCCTTAAAGGGCGAGTACGATTCTGTATCTGATGAGATGGGCAGTGTTTACTACAAAGGTTTTTCAGAGGAAGAAATAACTCGGTTTGAGGAATGCCTCGACCGCATCAGAAAGAATCTTGAGGAGTGGCAGAAGTCATGAGTATTTGTATCAAAGATCAGATTCAGAACATGAATATCGTCATTGGCTGCACAGTGGGGTGTGCATATTGCTATGCCCGCAACAATGTGAAGCGCTGGCATATGATTGATGACTTCACTGACCCTGAATTCTTTCCGGGTAAGCTCAAGATGATGGAAAAGAAACGTCCGCAGAACTTTCTTCTTACCGGCATGAGCGATCTCTCCGGATGGAAATCGGAATGGAGAGACGAGGTATTTGCAAAGATCCGTGAAAATCCACAGCATCAGTTCCTGTTTTTGACCAAGCGCCCCGATCTGCTGGATTTTGATACCGATCTGGAAAACGCATGGTTTGGCGTTACGGTGACGAGGAAAGCCGAACTGTGGCGTATCGACGCCCTTCGGAAAAACGTCAGAGCAAAACATTACCATGTTACCTTTGAGCCGTTATTCGACGATCCCGGCACAGTTGACCTTTCCGGAATCAATTGGATCGTTGTCGGCACCATGACCGGAGCTCAGAGCAGGAAGATTCATACGGAGCCGGAATGGGCATGGTCTCTGACAGACCAGGCACATACGCTCGGAATTCCGGTGTTTATGAAGGAAGACCTTGTCCCTATCATAGGGGATGAAAACATGATTCAGGAAATGCCGGAGGAATTCAACAAAGTGTTGGAGGTGCAGAGATCATGGCAGAAGTAATCGATGGAATCCTCATTCGTGAGGTGGAAACAAAGAACATCATGACCAAGTCCAGTCTGCCGGTAGGCGGTTACTCGGTCAATCCTTATGTAGGCTGTACACATGCCTGCAAGTATTGCTATGCTTCTTTTATGAAGCGCTTTACCGGACACACGGAGGAATGGGGCACTTTCCTTGATGTGAAGCATTGGCCGGAAATTAAAAATCCGAAGAAATATGCCGGACAGCGTGTGGTCATCGGTTCTGTGACGGATGGCTACAACCCACAGGAGGAGCAATTCGGGAATACCAGAAAACTTCTGGAGCAGTTGATTGGCAGTGACGCAGATATTCTGATCTGCACAAAGTCTGATCTTGTGGTAAGGGATATTGATCTGCTGAAGAAGCTTGGACGAGTGACCGTTTCATGGTCGATCAACACACTAGATGAAAATTTCAAGAACGATATGGACTCTGCTTCGAGCATTGAACGGCGTATCGCTGCTATGAAGCAAGTATATGATGCAGGTATCCGTACAGTCTGTTTCGTATCTCCGGTATTCCCCGGCATCACGGATTTTGAAGCCATCTTTGAGCGGGTAAAGGATCAGTGCGATCTGTTCTGGCTCGAAAATCTCAATCTTCGAGGCGGCTTCAAGAAGACGATTATGGATTATATCGCCGGAAAACATCCTGATCTTGTACCGCTTTACAATGAGATCTATAACAAGCATAACCGCAGCTACTTTGAAGCACTTGAAGTAAAAGCTGAGGAAATGGCTAAGAAGTATGATTGTCCCTTTGTGGATAATGAAATGCCTTATGGCAGAGTCCCGCAGGGACATCCGGTGATCGTGGATTATTTCTATCATGAGGAAATCCGTGGGACAGAAAATACCGGAAAAAGAAATCGATAAACAGAAATTTTACAGGAACATCGCTATATAATGAATGGGAGTATTTAAAAAATAAATACGGATATATTGATTTACTACCAGTAGAAGATTTTTGGTATGGAATTAGATGAAAAATTTAATTTACTTAGAACATTAACTCAAAAAGTAC
>NZ_QTYG01000087.1:0-4506 GCF_003462045.1 Ruminococcus sp. AM31-15AC
AGTTTTTCGGTCAGCTATCTTGCCATATTTATAGCGGTACTGCTGGCGTTCTGCTTTATCGCCATAAGAAAATTCAATTACGACAATGTTGCAGAGATAGCAAGTTAGGGATTAGGGGGACGAAATGGATATCATCAATGTAAATGACGTATGCCTTACGCTTGGCAAAACGGAGATACTAAAGCACATAAATGTGTCCTTTGAGGAGGGCAAAATACACGGACTTATCGGCAGAAACGGCAGCGGAAAGACAATGCTTATGAAGTGCATATGTGGTTTTATCAAGCCCACGAGCGGTGAGATTATCGTTGACGGCAAGCAGGTGGGCAAGGACGTTGACTTCCCGAAAGATATGGGTATCATTATTGAAACACCTGGGTTTATACCTTACTATTCGGGCTACAAGAACTAAAACTTCTTGCGGGGCTGAACAACAAGATAGGTAAAGATGAGATAAAAAGCAGTATGAAACAGGTGGGACTTGATCCCGAACTAAAGCGACATGTCCGCAAATACAGTCTAGGTATGCGGCAGCGTTTGGGACTTGCACAAGCTATCATGGAAAATCCGAAGATACTCATTCTTGACGAGCCTTTCAATGGTCTTGACAAGGATGGCGTAAAAGAAATGCGTGAGTACCTACTTTCATACAAGGAGCAGGGCAAGACTATCCTTATTTGCTCACACTCTGCGGAGGACATCTCCGTGCTGTGCGATACTGTGCATGAAATGGATAAGGGCGTTATTGAGGGGGTAAGGTGACATAGACTGAATAAGTATGGATTCGTATTTTTATTTAATGCAATACTATATTATATCATACTTTCTAAAAAAGTTTACATTTATCAACACGGAAGTTGAAATAGCCATATAAATTTATCAAATTCCATTAGCATCTATCACTGATAGGTGCTTTTTTTCATAACCAAAACAAGAAATGCGGGAAACAATTTATGATATAAAATTACGAATATGCTCCCCAATGCTATAGATACCAAAAGAGTCGAGAAATCAGCTCTTTTATACAGTAGAGGGATACTGTTTGATATATTCCCTTATTTCACACATAATACTAAGGACAAATTTGCTTATTCTATTGACATTTCCCTTATTTTATATTATAATTTAAGGGAAATTAATGGAGGTAAGGAAATGAGAAGTTTTAATTACTCTGCTTTTAAAGAACAAAAGTGGGATTCTGATATTCTCGGACTTATAGCGGCCATATACAAAGAGGCTGGAAAACAGGAACAGTATCTGAAACAGCGTCCGCAAGAGATGGAGAAGCTTGTTGAGATAGCAAAAATTCAAAGTACCGAAGCTTCAAATGCGATAGAGGGTATCGTAACAACAAGCACGAGGATCAAACAGTTGGTCGAAGAAAAGACTACTCCTCGAAATCGTGACGAGCAGGAGATCGCAGGGTATAGAGACGTGCTGAACGTTATACACGAAAGCTTTGACGCTATTCCGATAACTCAGAACTATATTCTGCAGCTTCACAAAATGCTTTATAGTCATATGAACAATCCGCTTGCTGGCAGAACAAAAAGCGTGCAGAATTATATCAGTGCGGCTTACCCCGATGGACATACAGAAATACTGTTTACTCCGCTCGAGCCAAATGAAACATCTGAGGCACTTGACAGGATATGTGAAGAGTACAATCGTGTTATCGGTAATTTGGAGGTTGAGCCGCTTATAATTATCCCCATATTTATCCACGATTTTCTATGTATACACCCTTTTAATTACGGCAACGGAAGAATGAGCCGTCTGCTTACCACTCTTCTGCTGTATCAGAATGGCTTTTACATTGGCAAATATATATCGCTCGAGGCAAAGATCTCTAAGAACAAAGATTTGTATTACAGTGCTCTGAGTCAGTCGCAGACGGGCTGGCACGAGGGCAAAGAGGATGCTTTGCCATTTATAAAGTACATTTTAGGCACGATACTTGCATCGTATAAAGATTTTGAAGAGCGTACATCCCTTGTTCAAGAAAAACTGCCTGCACTTGAGATGGTCAGAATGGCAAGCAAAAGCAAAATAGGACGATTTAACAAGCAGGATATAAGGGAACTCTGTCCTACTCTCAGTGACAGTTCTATCGAAGGTGCACTAAGAAAACTTGTTGCCGCAGGAGAACTAAAAAAAGAGGGCAAGGGAAAGAGCACCTGCTATTTCAGATTAAATTAGATCAGAAGATGTTCTACACATCGCATGACTAGGTTTTGGCGGACTTGGAGCGGCAGGTGAGTTTTTAGGTAATGCCAAGGCGGTTAGTTTGGTTGCCATAGAAACGATAAAGTCAGGAGATAAAGTCATTTCAACAGACCCTGAAACAATGAAAACTTCTCCGAAACCTGTTCTTGAAACATACATAAGAGAGGTAACAACGCTTGTTCATCTCACTGTGAACGGTGAAGAAATCGTTACAACTGTTGACCACCCGTTTTATGTACAAGGTAGAGGGTTTGTTGAGGCTGGTAAGCTGCTTGTTGGCGATAAACTCCTTGATGTAAACGGAAATGTTCTTTTGGTTGAAAATTTTGATGTCGAGTTGACAGATGAACCCACTACAGTGTATAATTTTCAAGTAGAGGATTTCCATACTTATTATGTTGGCGAGTGCGAGGTTTGGGTTCATAATGCAAATGCAGATTATAACTTAAGTGAAACCGAGTATCGCAAAATAGGTGAAGATGACACGATTTCATTTGGTGAAAATGAAGAGACTGTTAAATATCGAAGAGTTCAAGGAGGAGATGGCAGCAGTAATTCTAGTCAACAAAAAATAACTGTAAATGAAAACGGGTCAATTTCAATTGCTAACAAGAATAAAAATTTAAATATTAGCATAGATAACGGAGAACATTCAACTTATTTTAAAAATGAAGTTCGAGGAAATGAAGCATATACAGTTGAATTTGAGGTACCAAAGTGGTTGATGACTTATTACAAGAAAATACAATAAGCCAAGATGGTTATCGCTCAAATCCGTTGAATCAAGGGGGAACTGCTCCAAAGCTAACTGATATATCTACACCTGGTCGAAGTTATGAATTACCAGCACCATGGTCTGAATTGATAGAAGAAGTTGCCACTAATGGAAAAATTATAGAGTGAAATCTAAGGAGAGTGCGTAATGGATAATAAAATGCGTATTATGTCGGAAGAATTTGAAAATACAAATACTGGTGAAAAGGTAACTGGTATTACAGTTATGATTGATGGTAAATTAAAACAAGTGTTTGATGTTATGATTAAAAAAAGTGGTGGGGAAAAAAGTTATTTAGAAATGTTGCAAGAGGTGCTTGTTATGGGAATAGATGAGTATATAAAAAGGTTAAAGTAGAGTAATTGTTGCAATCAATAAAGTCATTTCAACAGACCCTGAAACAATGGAAACTTCTCCGAAAACTGTTCTTGAAACCTATATAAGAGAGGTAACAACGCTTGTTCATCTAACTGTGAACGGTGAAAAAATCGTTACAACTGTTGACCACCCGTTCTATGTAAAAATCAAGGCTTTATCAAAGCAGGAGAACTAATAGTTGGTGATGAACTCCTTGATGTAAACGGAAACATTCTTTTAGTTGAAAATTTTGATGTCGAGTTGACAGATGAACCCACTACAGTGTATAATTTTCAAGTAGAAGATTTTCATACATATCACGTTAGTGGTTTTAGCGTGTTGGTACATAATGCAAGTGATTTATATGCAAGGGGATCATTTAGACGCAGTGCAAGACAAAAAGCAGAAAGTGAGGCACCAAGAAACTCTAACGGAAAAATGAAATGCCCAACTTGTGGAAAAGAAATACCTGATAAAATAACAATAAATACCAAGAATGGTCCGGTTGATAGAATAGGTTATGACCTTGATCATTATCCAGAGACTTGGGCTGAGAGAAAGGTAAAATTACAATCATTAGAAACAACTCCTACAAGAACAGAAGTTTTAGACTGTTATAATTCAGATTTGAGAGTTCAGTGTCATGAATGCAATATAAAACATATATTTGAAGGAGTGAAAGGAGATTTTGCTGAATGAGTTTAGGTGAAAGTATACTTGACCATTATGAATTGTTTTTAGGAAAATATATAGGTGTAGATAAATATACAAGCGGCGAATACGTTATACAACTTTTGGGATTTGACAGAACGTTTAAAGATTGTTTAACATTCGCATCTTTTGGACTGTCAAATTATTCGAATTTAATTAATAATTCATGTGAAGTAATTATGCCAGTAGATGATGATTATGATAATTGTGCTGTTGTATTTGCGAATGCTTTATTTTATGTTCTTCAACAACAAATGGATTTTGGCAGAGGTACAATAATTGAAGGTCTAGATAACATAATTGCAGATTTTTCAAAAAGGCATAATAAAACAGCGATTTATTTTACGGAACCATATGTTTTACCAGAAGAATTTTCAAAAATTGAAGATCACTTAAAAATGTATATAGCGTTTTTTATTTCAGAAAAAGAACTTGAA
>NZ_QTYG01000088.1:0-4439 GCF_003462045.1 Ruminococcus sp. AM31-15AC
AAGATTTCTGATTATATAGGCTGTATGAGCCAAGCTAATGTAAATTATGTAATTAAACATAATCCAGAGGTGGATTCATCGGTTGTAGAAACATAATCCAGAGGTGGATTCATCGGTTGTAGAAATATGTCCCAATTGTGTTGAAGTAATTGATAAAAGTGTCGCGTGGGATAAAAGGATATCTATAAGACAAAAATATGCTATACCTTTAAATAAAAAAGTGTTTATTTATGGAGGTAATTTAGGTAAACCCCAGGGTATTTCTTTTTTAATCGAATGCTTAAAAAGTCAGGAAAAAAATGAAGAAGCCTTTTTCTTGATTGTTGGATCAGGAACAGAGTATTCCAAATTAGAGAAATATATCAGTGAGTGTAATCCTATAAATGTTAAATTGATGCAGCGCCTTCCGAAAGAAGATTATGATACGATGGTTGGTGCATGTGATGTTGGTATGATATTTCTAGATCATAGATTTACAATTCCCAATTTTCCAAGTCGTCTTTTGAGTTATATGCAGGCGAAAATTCCTGTCTTGGCATGTACAGATCCTAATACAGATATAGGAAGAATCATAGAAGAAGCTGGATTTGGATGTTGGTGCAAAAGTAATGATGTTGGCAAATTTGACAAGTGTGTAAAAAATTTAATGAACATAGAGCAAGTTGCTGATAAAGAATGGACTTATTTAAATCAACATTATTCGGCGGAAAAAGGATATCAAATAATAATGAAACACTTTATAGATCTATAAAGTGTGTAAGAAAATTAATGGAGAAAAAATGGATATAAAAAGAATGTTAGCTAAAGGGATTAGAATCGTTTTTAATCCAGCAGCGTTAACAAATAGTAAAGTGAATACTAAGGCTAAAATTTGTTCTGGTACGCAAATGAATAATTCTAGTATAGATAGATACTCATATTGTGGTCATGACTGTTTCCTTTTAAACTGTAAAATAGGTGCATTTGTTTCAATAGCAGATAATTGTCGTTTAG
The DNA here is from genome assembly GCF_003462045.1 of Ruminococcus sp. AM31-15AC. Classification (NCBI taxonomy): domain Bacteria; kingdom Bacillati; phylum Bacillota; class Clostridia; order Eubacteriales; family Oscillospiraceae; genus Ruminococcus; species Ruminococcus sp. AM31-15AC. The sequence continues at coordinate 994 of NZ_QTYG01000088.1, forward strand.
GCGGGGCAATGCATCCAATAGAGAGAGTATCATCATCTCCTGTATTTCATAAGGGAAGAAATATTTTAAAAAAGAACTTTGTTGAATTTGATACAGTTTCTGACAAAGATATAGTTATAAATTCTGATATATGGATTGGAGCAGGAGTAACAGTTTTATCCGGAGTAACAATTGGAGTAGGAGCTGTTGTAGGAGCTGGAAGTGTTGTAACTCATGATATCCCCCCATATGAAATATGGGCAGGAAACCCAGCAAAAAAAATTAGGAATAGGTTTGACGAGAAAGTAACCGAAGATCTACTAAAAACAAAATGGTGGGAATGGGACGATGAAAAAATAGAAAAATATGCTTATTTGTTTGATAAACCACTGAAATTTATTGAAAAATTTAAGGAGACCAGCTATGAAAAGTCAATAGAAAAAGAAGAAGATTAACAGAAAGTTCAAAAGGGGCAAAAAGGATGTCCACCCTAAAAAGATAAAGGCGAAAAATTTAAACGAGAGCGAAAGTAATATTATCATTAAGGAGCTTAAAGATAACCCTCACAAGCTTGTGAGCGGTATGTCCCAAAGCAGAATAATGAGAATTGCCCTGAGCTACTTTAGAATCATAATAACGCTTGAATGTGTCGTTGTTTAAAGAAACGTTCCACGCTGCATTTATGAGAGCATAGCGGAGTATCTTTGAACCGCGCTTGGACATTCTTGTACGCTTTGCGTTGAACTTGCCCGACTGATTGATGACAGGGTCAAGTCCTGCATAAGCAAGCAACTATGAAGAATCAGAAAAGCGTTTAATGTCACCGATTTCGCCAAGTATCATAGCACCATTGAGCTTACCAATACCCGGAACGGTCATGATAACCGAATCAAGCTCGTCCATAGCTGTTTCAATAACCGTTTCAAGCTCATTTAACTGGCTTTCAATTAACTCAATCTGAGCAATGGTTTGGGTTATTTGAATAGATATGTAGGTGTTCTTCACACCAACGGACGATTTTGCAAGACTTTTGAGGGACTCAGCGTCCTGCTTACCGAAGCGACCTCTGGAAGCTTTGGTAAGAATGTTACTTAGTTTTGTTAAGTGTAAAGCAGCAATGTCGTCCGGTGAAGAATACACCTTAAGAAGCTCATAACAGGATTTGATGTGCAGACCGGATTTAAAGAAGTACTGAAGCTCCGGAAAGATAACATCAACGTAAGAAGTGAGCTGAATTTTAAGTCGTGCTTTGGACTTTTTCAGATTCTGACGAAAACGGCAGAGGGACTTTAGCTTTAAGGTTTTGATGTCGTTTTCAGTATAACGTCTGAATGAGTTGACCATCAATGTTTTGCAGATAAGCAAAGAATCCACCTTGTCGGTTTTAGTCTTGCGAATGCCTGTTTTACGCATAGCGGCGGTCTGAACTGGATTGATGACAGCAAGCTCATATCCGCAGCCGTGCAGAAAAAAGATAACATTTTCTGCATAGTGTGCAGTTGATTCAAGCCCGATGAGAAGATTTGATTTGTCGAGTGAATCAAGCTTTGATTTAAGGAGCTTAAAGCCTTCGTGGTTGTTTGAAAAAGAAAAGGGTTCAATAACAATAACGCCGTCCGAATCAACTGCTGCGGCAACGTGAGTTTCCTTTGCAATATCAATTCCAACATAAATCATAAGTTTTACCTGCCTTGTAAAATTATTGGTACTGTTTTCGTGCCACTTAGTTTTATTCCCGTAAACTTGCGTGAGATTAAAATTCTTTGACTTATCCAGCTATAAACATTGTAAATAAAACTGTGGCTTTACACTCCTTATAGTAGTCGAGCTACAGAAAAAAATCAAAAGTCCACAGCACCTGTTTTATTATACCACATTTTTGGAAAGGAGAGTATGATTTAGGCTTTACTATATCATACAAGAATTAAAATGAGAATATTAATGATAACCTCAGTTTATAAGGATGAATCTATGGGGTATCGAGATACATCAACTAATATTGTTAATTCATTTGTAAAAGAATGGGTGAGACAAGGTCATGAAGTACTAGTTATTCATAACGCCCATTGTTATCCTAAAATTGTTCATAAAATTCCAGGTGGTTTAAAAAAGAAAATGGCAGGAAAAATGGGATTTGCAATTTCTGATTATGATGCGGTTAAAGAGAAAGAATATATAGATAATGGAGCAAAAGTTATAAGAATACCTATAAGAAAATATATACCTCATTCACAGCCAAGTGATAGAGCTATCAAAAAACAGATAAACAAAGTAGTTTCTGTTTTAAAAAAAGAAAAATTTATACCAGATGTAATAACGGGACATTGGGCAAGTCCGCAGATGGAAATTATTTCTGAATTAAAATCAATATATCATTGTAAAACTGCAGTAGTTTTGCATGGTACAGATTATATTTCTTCATCTAAATATAACTCCCAAAAATATCTTAAAGGAATCGATAGGCTGGGTGTAAGATCACTTTCGCAAGCAAAACAAGTAAAAAAATTACTTCAATTGGATGCATTACCATTTGTATGTAATTCAGGTGTGCCAGATGAATATTTGCAAGATTATAGCTTGAATTTAGAAAAATTCAAAGATATAAAAAAATGGAAGATAACGTATGTTGGCAGATTGGTATCATATAAGAATGTTGATGCTACAATTCGAGCTTTGGCAGACATTCGAGATATAGATTGGGAATTTAACATTGTAGGTGAAGGTGCATCACGTGCAAAATTAGAAGAATTGGCACAAAAACTGGATTGCCTTGATAAAATTCATTTTTGGGGCCGGGTCTCAAGAGATAAAGTTATGAAAATTCTTGAAGATACACATATTTTTGTAATGATTAGTACAAATGAAATATTTGGATTAGTATATCTTGAAGCTATGGCAGCCAGTTGTTTGACTATTGCATCTAAAGACGGTGGAGTAGATGGTATTATTTTAAATAATGATAACGGATTTTTATGCTGTGAAGGAAATGATAAAGAATTAAAGGAAATAGTAGAAACAATAACAAAATATGATAATAACGTGTTGAAACAAATTATTAAGCGTGGGTATGAAACGGTCAAGGAATATTCTGACTATAATGTGGCAAAAAAATATTTGGATGATGTATGCAATTGGAAAAGCTAAAAGAGAAAAAGTTTTGTGAAAGGAACAAGTGTAATGGCAAAAGGACAATTTGAAAAGGTATATAGAAAAGAAAACAAAATGTTTATATATTTAGTTGCTCTTGCATGCTTTTTATCCAATATTTCTCAACTTCCATTGTTGGTTTCTGCCGGGATGACTCAAAAATTGAATATGCCTATTTGGATTGTACTATTGCTATATCTTTTTTTGAAAAAAAAGATTAGATTTTTTTTATAGTACATTTAAAATGTTTTTTGCAATAGGAGTTGTGTTTATACTAATAGTTTTATCATCTATTTTGACTTATAATGCTTATCTTTCAT
>NZ_QTYG01000089.1:0-4277 GCF_003462045.1 Ruminococcus sp. AM31-15AC
GGCTAACAGAAGAATCTGCACCGCCAACGGTGGGCTGCCTCCGGCAGTTCGAAGAAAGCTCTACTATGATCATATCTTTCTCGCTGCATAATTCTTGTTCGAATAAAATGTGTCAAGTGATATTGACAAAACCAGTAGGTCTTTACGATCGTTGTCATAACTATCCTGAATGCACCTGCTAAGACTAACAACCAAACTAAAAATCGTATTCACAAGCAGATCATTCTCAAACTTCGATATGTTGTCCAGCATAGCCTGTGCACATTCATTGCCGTCATTTGCAGACTTTGTGAACCATTCGATAGCTTGTCCCTTATCCTTTGTAAGTCCCGCTGCACCGAAAAGATAGTTTCTGCCAAGCTGATAACTTGCCCAATGATTTTTGTCAGCAGATCTCTCAAAATAATCTAGAGCTTTTTGTATATCATACTTTTCTTCCTGCAAATACAGCTTTGCAAGAGCATACTGCGCATACTCGCTATCTTCTGCCAAGAGCAAATACTTTTCTGCTTTAACCAGATTTTGCGGTACGATCTCGCCATGCAAATAAATTTTGCCTAGCCTGTAACAAGCAATGACATCTCCGCTGTCCGCACACTCGGTAAGCAAGGCTATTCCTTTTTCAATGTCCTGTTCCAAATGCTCTCCTGAAATATATTCAAGTGCAAGAAACCTCTTTGCATTAATGTTTTTAAGTTTGACAGCTTTCTCAAGCAATTTTACTGCACTATCCGTATCTTGCGGAATGTATTCACCTGTCAAAAGTGCTTTGCCATACTCACTTTTGGTTTTGTCGATATCACTTGACACATTTTATACGAACAAGAATTATGTAGCAAGTGAGTTCATTGAAAAGGCTATATTGTTTTATATCGGCTATCTGAGTCAGCAAGATAATCTCAACTATATCTCTCTGATGATTACCGAAACAGTGAAAGCGCAGATCAATGGTACAGATCAGCGCTTGGCACGTCTGCTATTCAAGGTTGCTGTTGAGCTTGGCAAGCTGACGCACCTGCTTGCGGAGATGAATGATGTTGACGATGAAACGCTTCGTCAGCTTCTTGTCATGTGCATCAACGAGGTGCGTAAAATCAACGGTACCATTGACTGTGAGGATGCTGTCAGATATCAGAAGGAGTAAAACAAAAGCCGTGATCAGAGTGTGTCTGATTACGGCTTGTACATAATTCTCGGATTTGATTTTTTACGTCTTAATCATATACTTATCTAAATCTGATGTTTCACCTCTGAAAATAAACCATTCAGGAAATTCATTCAATTTGAATCGTATAAATTCATCAACAGTGCGATAAATCTCATCCTTTTCAGGATCGTAATATGAACTTCTGTTGGCGTAAATCGTAATGCCTGTAAAATCTTTCTCTGACTTCATCGGACATTTACACGGAGCATCGTTGTTGGTTATGATGATATGTTCTTCTGTTTCACCTTCCGATGGTGACAAATAAAATTCTCCACAGGCAGATAAATTATTCTCCACTGAAAACTGAATTTCATTGTTCATATAATCCGCCAGAACTTCTCTGTTTATCCGATAGATAGGACCTTTAAGAAAATCCTTTATTTTAGAAAATAAACCCATAACAATCTCCTTAATCCAAAAGTTTCTCTTCAATTTCCTGATTGGCAATGATCAACTTAATAAACTCCACGAGATTGTCAGCGACGAAATAAACTTCATTATCCATCTCGTTGTCAATTCTGACAATGCGAGGTTCGCCGTTTTCGTCAGCAGATCTGAAATCCATGTAATACATATCATGACCTGCTGACTGTGTTTCACCGAAAGGAATACCAATGTCAGGATACTCCCATTCTTCCTTCCAGTTTTCAAACCTCTCTTCCAGACTGTTGTATGTGTCAGCAGTGGGACCGATTCCGTAGATCGTTGTCAGCCAGCTCTCATCAAATTCATCAGAAATCATACCGCCGTTTTGAACCTTCAGCAGTTCAATGTATGATGCAGGCATTTTATATCCTAAAGTCTGTTCGGCTCTTGCAATCATCTCGTCTGTAAGCTCACCGAATACATAACTTTTTCCGTACTCGCTGTCATGGTCAAACAGCTTAGTCAGATCAATATCACCAAATAAACTCATTAAATATTCCTCCTTGGATTCTTGATATATTATAACGATGCAAACCAATCCTGTATAAACAACTTCTGTTGTTCGGTTGTTGGAAAATCATCTGTATCGCATGTTTCTACTTCATCTGCATATACAACCGTGTTGACTTCTGAGTTTTCAGTTAAATTCAGTAATGCGACCTCATATTTCTCCATACATATACCCTCGCTGTGCATTTTATCATTACTTTCTAAATTATACAACATTCACGAAGAAATATCAATCCCCACCGAAAGAAATGACACCATGCCCATGCTAATCGTAACTAGCAGATACCTGAAAAAAGGTGCAGTAAAAAAATCGCAGAACTATGTGAAGTACATTGCAACCCGTGAAGGCTCTGTGCCCGTAAAAGAAACAGTGGAAATGAACCTCAGGAAATGAAAAAAAGCCTATTTCATCGGTTTTCAACTTTGTGAGAAACCAACAAAATAGGCTTGCAAATTTTGTGAAATAGTTTTATGCGAAAATCAGTAACGATCCCCTTGAAAATGCCGACACATTTCCAAAATTCTTGATTAATATCAAGTGTCGTGGATTCAAATCCCTTTTTGACTGAAAAACATCTACGATTTCACACTAAAAATTTTCGTCCCTAAAACGTGAAAAAAAAGTACCCGCCTAATAACATACCGCCCCTAAATAAAAGATCCCCAAGCTGCGGTTCGAGGATTACTCATGTTGCTTTACAGATTTTCTGCACAGATATATTCCACGGCATCAGTTCTTCCAGAATATCCGGATTGGTCAGAAACTCCATGCTCGGAAGAACTGTCAGCAACAATTCAAAGTATTTGAAAACATCAAGCCTGTTCGCTTTTGCTGTCTCAACGATGCTGTATATATCAGCGCTGGCTTTTGCTCCGTTCGGAGTATCACTGAACAGCCAGTTCTTTCTGCCGACTGTGAACGGACGAATCGCATTTTCCGCTGCGTTGTTTGAAATAGCACAGTCGCCGTTTTTAAAATAATTCCCGAGATACTCTCTGCGCTTGAATGCATACTCAAAAGCCTTTCCGAGCTGCGTTTTCGGAAGAACTGTAGGTGCGACTTTTTCAGCCCATGACCAGAAAGCCTCGAACACAGGTTTTTCCTGTGTCAGACGCTCTTTAAAACGTTCTTCGGTCGTGAGACTGTCAAGCTTCGCTTCTATCTTAAAAAGCTTATCGCAATAATCTCTCGCGACCCTTGCTATGCTGTCTTCGCTGTCCACAATAATCGCTTCGTGGAACTTGCGGCGAACATGAGCAAGGCAATTGCAATGAGTGACTTTATTAAGCTTGTTGTAACCCGAATAACCGTCTGTGTGGAGATAACCGTCGTAATCTCCGAGAAACGCTTTCGGCACATCTCCCGACCTCGACTTGTTGTAGTCGTAGATCACGATCTGCCTGTCCGAATGCTTTCCAGTGCGGTACACCCACATATATTGCTTGCTTTCTGAGGAAACGTTTCTTTCCTTGAGGACCTTGACGTATGTTTCATCGCAGTGAAGAATTTTTTGCTTAAGCATTTCTTCTTTCAATCTGCTTACCAGCTTTGAGAAATAATCTTCACTGCAGCGGATAACCCAGTTTGCCATGGTCGTTCTGCTGAGTACATATCCAAGACGTTCCCAGTCCTTTTCCTGACGGTACAGAGGAGTGACATTAACATATTTCTGATAGATCACCCATGCAGCAGTTGACGCAGACGCAAGCGAATGTGGCAAAACAGGTGCCGGAACAAATCCGTGCAAAAATACAGGCATATTCTTTTTCTCGCACTTTTTGCAGCCGTAGGTCAGACTGTAATATTTCTTTACAACCAGCTTCGCTGGGATAAGCTCTACCTCTTCACGGACATATTTCTTGCCGACGACCTTCATATGGTTTTGTCAATATCACTTGACACATTTTATTCGAACAAGAATTATGCAGCGAGAAAGATATGATCATAGTAGAGCTTTCTTCGAACTGCCGGAGGCAGCCCACCGTTGGCGGTGCAGATTCTTCTGTTAGCCCAGTAACTCATATAATATCTCCAGATCATGGTCTTCAACTCTTTCATAGTGTAGTTCTCCGGCTTGTCCTCACGGCTGTAGAACAGCTCTTCTTTCATTCTTGCCCACATACTTTCACAGCG
>NZ_QTYG01000009.1:0-77530 GCF_003462045.1 Ruminococcus sp. AM31-15AC
CCAATATCTATTGTAGCACTACAGAAATTACTCATTTCTTACATCGGCAATACTTGCGTTCATACAGATAATATGTTATAATATATTATGTATATTTATAAATCTAAAGGAGCTTATTTATGGATCAGCTTATAAAAATTACTGAAAAACAACGCCCGTATCACAAACAGCGAGCTTGCCGTTCTTCTCGATAAGTCAGAAGAACAGGTGGCGGCGGATATCGCCAAGCTTGAAGCAGACGGCGTAATAAAGGGCTATTCCGCGATCGTTGACGAAAGTGCCTATGACCCTAATTCCGTTTTCGCTCTTATAGAACTTAAAGTCACCCCACAGTCACAGTCAGGCTTTGACGAGATAGCAAACCAGATCGCAAGCTATGAGCAGGTGGAGTCCGTCCGCCTTATGTCAGGTGCTTATGATATAATCGTTGCCGTGAACGGTGCAAACATCAGGGATATCTCACAGTTTGTTTCCCAAAGACTTGCAACTATCGACGCTGTCCAGTCCACCGCCACACACTTCGTGCTAAAGGTCTATAAAGACAACGGCATCATGATAAGCACAGATGATAAAGACGAAAGAGGTTTGATCTCCCCATGATAGATTATAATAAAGTGCTCTGCCCTGCCATAAAGGAAATGAAGCCCTCAGGTATCAGAAAATTTTTCGATATCGCACAGCAGCTTGAAGGCGTTATCTCCCTTGGCGTTGGCGAGCCTGACTTCAAGACCCCGTGGCTCATACGTCAGGAAGCTATCTCAACTTTGGAAAAAGGCAAGACCTGCTATACCGCAAACGCGGGACTTATAGCACTCCGTGAAGAAATAGCCAAGTATTTTCAGCGTACTATCCACACAAGCTATGACCCCAATAAAGAAATAATCGTCACTGTTGGCGGTTCTGAAGCTATCGACCTTACCATAAGATGCCTTATCCAACCAGGTGATGAAGTCCTTATAGTCGAACCGTCCTTTGTCTGTTATCGTCCTATCGTCTCCCTATGCGGCGGAGTTCCCGTTGTCATAGAAACAAAGGAAGAAAACGAGTTCCGACTTACAGCAGACGAGCTTCGTGAAAAAATAACCGACAAAACCAAGCTTCTTGTCCTGCCCTATCCTAATAACCCAACAGGTGCGATAATGCGCCGTGAAGATCTCGAAGCTATCGCAAAGGTGCTTAAAGATACCAATATCATGATAGCCTCAGACGAGATATATTCCGAGCTTACATATTCAGGCAAGCATTGCTCTATCGCAGAAATAGAGGGTATGCGTGAGCGTACTATCGTCATAAACGGCTTTTCCAAAAGCTTTGCAATGACAGGCTGGCGGCTTGGCTTCCTTGGCGGACCAAAAGAGATAGTGTCCCAAATGCTCAAGCTCCATCAGTATGCTATCATGTCCTCCCCAACTGTCAGCCAGTATGCCGCTATCGTTGCCATGCACAGTTGTCAGAAGGATATAGATGCCATGCGTAACGAGTATAATATCCGCCGTCGCTTTGTGGTGGATTCTTTCAATAAGCTTGGTCTTAAATGCTTTGCACCGCAAGGCGCATTCTATGTTTTCCCTTGTATCAAAAGCACAGGCATGACAAGCACCGACTTCTGCGAAAAGCTTGTTTACAACAAAAAGGTAGCCGTCGTGCCGGGAGACGCTTTCGGCGAGTGCGGAGAAGGCTATGTGCGTGTCTCCTACGCCTATTCCCTTAACCACCTGAGAGAGGCTATCAAACGTATCGGAGAATTTTTAGAGGATATCAAAAATGGTAACGTGCAGTAATTTAAAAATAAAAGCCTACGGAAAAATAAATCTTGCATTGGATATCGTTGGTAAACGTGATGACGGCTACCATATGTTAAATACTGTCATGCAGTCAGTGTCCTGCTTCGACCTCCTGGACTTCACCCTCTCTGAGGGCGAGGGCATAGAGCTTACCTGCAAACTTGACAGCTTTCCAAAGGGCGAGGATAATATCATCACAAAAGCCTACCATGCCTTTGCCGACTTCACCCATATCGACTTCGGCTGTAAAATAACAGTGAATGTGGAGAAAAACCTCCCCTCACAAGCCGGCATGGGCGGAGGAAGTGCAGACGCCGCCACTACCCTTAGAGCCTTGGACTTCATGTTTGATACAAGGCTCACCGATGAACAGCTCTGCTCCATAGGCGTGGCTCTGGGTGCAGACGTGCCTTTCTGTATTACAGGCGGCACAAGGCTCTGTCAGGGCGTTGGCGAAATAATGAGCAACCTGCCCTCACCCGACTGCGCTTTCGTAATAATAAAACCAGACGTGGGTATCTCCACCCCCGAAGCTTTCAAAAAATATGACAGCATTTCAAACCCAAAACGCTGTAATATGGACGTCCTGCTGAGATATATCGGCGGCGGAAAGCTTTTCGGCATATGCTCAAACCTTTTCAATGTGCTGGAATATGCCGCCGACCGTGAGGAGATAGCTCATGCAGTGCATGAGCTTAAAAACAGCGGAGCTCTCTCCGCACTTATGACAGGAAGCGGTTCAGCCGTTTTTGGAGTTTTCCCCGATATCGCTTCCGCACAAACAGCCGCAGAAAAGCTGTCAGGCTGGAGCTATAAGTGCGTTTGTCAGCCTGTAAAACAGGGCTGGGAATTTGTATATTAATGAGGTGAAATAATTGAGCAGAAATAAATGCAGAATTTGCGGATACCGCTTTAAAAGCGATGATGAGATAATTTGTCCAGAGTGCTTCACAGCCCGTGACGAGGATATAAGCTGTAACAGCTTTTCAGATGACCTGCACTCTCATGATCTCCGTGCCGATAACGAGCAGGACGGCTGGTTCAGCCAGTCTGAAAATGACACTTTCAAAGAAGAAAAGAACGATTTCGTTTCCGAGGAACGTAAAGAGGAAGCAAGGGACGAGAATTTCCAAAGCACCTATACCCCACCTAAAAACCCGACTCCTCCCCCAAGCTATTCAGATTCAAGAGCCGAAAAGCTTGCCGCCCTCAATAACTACAGCCAACAGCGTACAAGCTATAACCGCCCAAACAACAGCTCCTATAGCTTCAACGCCACGAACATAAACCACTCAAACAAAAAGAATGGCGGCAAAGGCTGCGTCACAGCCGTTGTTATCATCATTATCCTCATGTCCGTTATCCCCACACTTTTTAGCTTTTTTTCAAGCAAGCTCATCTCCGACAGATATGACGACTATGACTATGACTACGATTATGACGATACCTATAGTGAAGCCGATGATGACTACACCGACCATTCCAACCTCTATGTAGCGCAAGACGCTGAGGACGGTACCTACAGCGTTCAATATCAAGGCTATACCCTCACCGAACGTAAAGTAAGCGACCTGACCGATGAGGAAAGAAACTCCCTTTCAGGCGGTATTATAAGCGGTGACACAGTATGGGAAATAGACCTCGACCTTGATGTTAATATCAGCGATAGCAACAGACAGGTAAAATTCACCTTTGCCTACAACACCGCCTATGACGAAAACGATAATTCGTTTTTCTCAAACAACTTCTTCCCCGGTGAAAGCGACTACGAAGACGATATGACCTATACGATCAAGTTCCTTGTCCCAGCCGATTCAAAGCGCACCACGTTCACAGCCTGCTTCCAGAATGACGATTTGATAACAGATTCATTCCAGTTCAATATCCCGCTTGACGAAAACACAGACTCATCAGGCGACCTATCCTCTGACTCCTACACCAAAATAAGCGGAGTTGACACAGCGGCATGAACGATATCCTTAAAAGCTGTACCCTCTGCCCAAGAGAGTGCAAAGTGAACAGATACGAGCATAAAGGCTTCTGCGGTGAAACTGCCAAAGTAAGGATAGCACGAGCCGAGCTTCATATGTGGGAAGAACCTTGTATCAGCGGCACAGAAGGTTCAGGAACAGTATTTTTCTCAGGCTGCTGTCTGAAATGCTGTTTCTGCCAAAACTACGAAATATCCGCTCAGAGTAAAGGCTTTGAGCTTACCGAACAAGAACTTGCAGACACTTTTCTGCGGCTTCGATCAATGGGCGCAAACAATATAAACCTTGTCAATCCCACCCATTTCGTTCCGCAAATAATCAAAGCGCTCGACCTCTGTAAAGATAAGCTCACTATCCCCGTGGTCTATAACAGCGGCGGTTATGAAAAGCCCCAAACGCTGGAGCTACTTCGTGGCTATGTGCAGATATTTCTACCCGACCTTAAATATTTTGATCCTACACTTTCGGATAAATATTCCAAAGCCGCAGACTATTTTGAAAACGCCGCTGCTTCAATACATAAAATGGCAGAGCTTTCAGGCAAGCCAACCTTTGACGAAAAGGGCATAATGCAGAGTGGCACAATAGTCCGCCACCTTGTCCTCCCTACCCACCGTAAAGACTCCATAAAGCTTATGGAGTGGCTGGGCAAAAATTTTGCCAAAAACGAGATAATGATAAGTCTTATGAGCCAGTTCACCCCCGTGTATAAAGCCTTTGACTACAAAGAGCTTTGCCGTAAGACATCAACTTTCGAGTATAACACCGTCATTGACGCCGTGAACAAATACGGTTTTGAGGGTTTTGTCCAAAGCCGCACATCCGCCGCCAAAGATTTTATCCCCAAATTTTATGACGAAAAATACTACTGATATGCAATTTTTTATCGGACTGCCATGCTAACGCAGACAGCCCGATATTTTTGTAATAAAATTGTTATACATTCCCTATTGACATTTTGAACAAAAAAGTTTATAATGTTAATGTAAGTTTGGTAAAACAAACTTGAATGGGGTAACTTATGGGGTAAACATTAGTCACCAACCGTAAAAAGGGCAGCAAAATTGCCGCCTGCATATAAGTTATCGAAAAGAGGTCATGCAAATGTCAAAGGCTTTCGGTTCAAGATATTCCATTGAAAATTCCGAGGAAGCAAAGGAGTATTTTGAGTTTGTAAAGGACCTGCTTGACAGCGATGTTGTAAACGAAATGAAAAATTTTCGTCATCACTATAGTACGACTTGCTATCAGCATTGCATCAATGTATCCTACTATAACTATCTCGTTTGCAGAAAATTGGGACTAAATTCAAGATCCGCAGCAAGAGCAGGTCTGCTTCACGATCTGTTCCTTTATGATTGGCGGGATCGTGAGAAGAAAAAAGGCGAAATGCCTCACGGAATGACCCACCCAAAGGTCGCACTCAACAATGCGAAACAGCATTTTGAGATAGGCAAGCGTGAGGAGGATATGATAGTCAAGCATATGTGGCCGCTGACCCTGAAATTCCCTAAATACGCTGAATCTTACGTTATCGTGTGTATCGACAAATACACCGCAATGTTGGAAATAGGCTCTTATTTGGGTCAGAAAATGAAAGAAAAAGCGAAAGCAATGCGAACAAAACAGCATTAAACCAAAGCGGACAGGCACACACCTGTCCGCTTTCAGTTTGTTGACAAATTCCTAAATAAATGTACAATTGATCGTACACTTATATAAACGCAAAAAGACCGCCCCTAAGATAAGGGACGGTCTTTCCCGTTTATCAGGCAAAATAAACGGATATTGGTGTTTAGTGAATGTCGTTGTAAAGTGCAATGTAATCCTTGGCGGACTTTGTCCAACTGAAATCCTGCTTGAGCGCAGTGTTCACAAGCCTGCCCCACTTCATCTTGTCATCATAGTATGCCCTGGCTCTAACAACAGCGTCAAGCATATCATGTGCGTTATAAGACTTGAAAGTAAAGCCGTTTCCATTCTTGTCGCCTGCATCATGGATACTGTCTCTCAAACCGCCTGTCTCTCTTACAATAGGTATAGTACCATATCTCAGAGCGATCATCTGAGCCAAACCGCAAGGCTCGCTCTGCGACGGCATAAGGAACATATCCGCACCAGCGTATATCTTCTTGGACAGCTCAGGCACAAAACCAATGGTCAGACCCACTCTGTCAGGATAACGATAATGCATTTCGCTGAAAAAGTCCTCGTATATCTTCTCGCCCGAACCAAGAATAGCAAACTTGCAGCCAAGCCTGATGATGTCCTCAAACACATACTTGATAAGGTCAAGACCCTTGTGTGAAACAAATCTCGTTACGATACCGATAACAGGCTCTTTTCCATGTGCCATGCCAAGCTCGCTGAGCAAAGCGTGCTTGCAAACAGCCTTGCCCGTCTTGTCATTCAAACTATAATTCTTAGCAATAACAGGATCAGTTGCAGGATCATAGATCTTCTGATCTATTCCGTTGAGTATTCCGCAAAGCTTGTATTGCTTGTTCACAAGCTCCCTGTCAAGACCATGTGAATACCATGGATCAAGTATCTCCCAAGCATAGCTTGGCGAAACTGTCGTCACCTTGTCAGCCGTTTCAATAGCAGCCTTCATAAAGTTCACATCACCGTCATATGAAAGCAGATCCGTATGATAAAGCGGAATGCCCATAATATCGTTGATAAGTTCTAAGCCATATTGTCCCTGATACTGAATATTGTGTATGGTAAATACCGTCTTGATATCCTCATAACCCTGCTGATAGCGGTAGAAAATATCATAATAAACAGGAACAAGCGCCGTCTGCCAGTCGTTGGCGTTTATAACATTTGGCTTAAAATCGATGTATCTCAGCAGCTCGAGAACTGCCCTTGAGAAGAATATAAATCTCTCAGCGTCATCATAAAAGCCATACAAACCGTTTCTCTGGAAGTAATACTCATTATCCAAAAGATAATAAGTCACTCCGTTCACAACGCCTGTAAAAACGCCGCAGTATTGATTTCTCCATGCCACCGGCACAGTGAAATTAGTTACATATGTCAGCTTGTCCTTAAGCTCCTGCCTGATAGAGCTGTAAAAAGGTATCACGACTCTGCAATCGTGACCCTCGGCATTAATAGCCGCAGGCAGTGAGCCTGCAACATCAGCCAATCCGCCTGAAGCAATAAAAGGCAAAGCCTCACTTGCAGTATAAAGTATGTTCATATCCGAACCCTCTTTCCTAAGTCATTGCGACCTTTTTATACAGAAGCTCCCTTTCCTACATACATAGGATACTGCGGCGAGCTTGTAAGGATATGGTTTTCACAGATAGAAACGTTCTTGTCTGTGATAAGATAGTTAAGCTCAGCATTGTCACCAACAACAGTGCCCTGCATAAGGATACAGTTCTTGACCTTTGCACCCTTGCCTACCTTAACGCCTCTGAACAGTACAGAGTTCTCTACCTCGCCCTCTATGATACAGCCGTCAGCAATAAGAGAATTTGATACCTTGCTGTCAAGATCGTACTTAACAGGAGCGTTGTCGCTTACCTTTGTGTAGATAGAACGCTTTGGAACGAACAGCTTGCGTGCATTCTCAGGTTCAAGCAGAGCCATGTTTGACTTAAAGTAGCTTTCAGGGCTGTTGAGCTTGCTGAAATAGTTATCATACTCATAGATCTTTATCTTAAGCTCTCTGCACTTCTCCTGAAGAATATTTCTCTCAAAGCTTACATTTCCTCTAGCCATTGCGTCATTAACAGTTTCAATAAGGAAATCCATTGACATAACAAATACATTAAGGCTGGTCGTGCAAGTTCCGCTGATGTCAGGATTGATAAGAACAGATGTCACGTTCTTGTCAGCGTCAACGTTGAATACAGTTGAAGTCTTGATATCCTCAGAGCTGTAAACGCCAGTGTGTGCAACAGCAGTAATATCTGCACCGCTCTCAATGTGAGCCGCAACGATAGGCTTGTAATCAATATTAGTTACAACGTCACAGTCTGAAAGGATAACATATTTAGCTCTTGAGTGCTTGATAAAGCTCATAGCACCATAAAGAGCCTCGATCCTGCCTCTGTAAAGAGTGCTTTCAACGTTGCCGAATGGAGGCAGAATATAAAGTCCGCCCTTTTTTCTTGCCAGATCCCACTCTCTTGCAGAGCCGAGGTGATCCAGAAGTGACTGATAGTTAGATTTTGTTATAACACCGACCTCGCTTATGCCGCTGTTTACCATGTTAGACAGTGGGAAGTCGATAAGGCGGTATCTTCCGCCGAACATTACAGAACCCATAGTTCTGTTCTTTGTCATGTCGCCAAGAGTCGTGTCGTGCATATTAGCGAAAACAAGACCCAGTACGTTACCCATATTTACATCCATGTTTACTCGGTCCTTTCTTAGATATTCTCGTAAATTATTGCCTTTGGTGCAACAACACTGCCGTCAGAAACGGTCAGATTATTGCCCACTACAGCAACGCCCCATGAGTCCTTGTCCTCGATAGTTTCAGGTCTTGCACCGATCTGAGCGTTCTCACCGATAACAGTGTTCTCGCCAACGATAGCATACTCGACCTTTGCACCCTTCTTGACAACTGCGCCAGGCATAAGGATAGAATCCAGTATCTCAGCGCCCTCCTCAACAGTAACGCCGTCAGAGATCATTGAGAACTCTACAGAGCCGTCGATAACGCAGCCCTCTGTTACCATAGAGTTCTGTACCTGAGCGTTCTTTCCTATGCTCTGAGGTGGCATAACAGGGTTTCTTGAGTATATCTTCCAGCTTGTGTCATAAAGATCGATAGGAATGTTAGGATTGATAAGGTCCATATTTGCTTCCCAAAGAGAGTCGATAGTTCCAACGTCCTTCCAGTAGCCGTCAAAACGATAAGCCACAAGCTTCTCGCCTGCTTCTCTCATGTCAGGGATAATGTTCTTGCCGAAGTCCTTTGAAGCTTCCTTGTCGTTCTCATTAGCGATAAGATAAGCTTTCAGCTTCTTCCAAGTGAATATGTAGATACCCATTGAAGCAAGGGTTGAACGAGGGTTCTTTGGCTTCTCCTCGAAGTCGATGATGTTGTCGTCCTCGTCTGTTATCATGATGCCGAAACGTGAAGCTTCTTCCTTTGGAACGTCCAGAACAGCGATAGTAGCGTCAGCGTTCTTAGCCTTGTGATATTCAAGCATCTTGTTGTAATCCATTTTGTAGATATGGTCACCTGAAAGAACAACAACATACTCAGGGTCATATCTGTCTACAAAAGCGATATTCTGATAAATAGCGTTTGCAGTACCCGAATACCAGTCAGCGCCTGAAGCTGTCTGATAAGGAGGAAGCACATGAACGCCTCCATGTATTCTGTCAAGATCCCAAGGCTGACCGTTTCCAATGTACTCATTGAGTACCAATGGCTGATACTGCGTCAGCACGCCCACTGTGTCGATACCTGAATTGATACAGTTCGAGAGAGGGAAATCAATGATACGATACTTAGCACCGAAAGGTACTGCCGGTTTTGCAACGCTCTGTGTCAGGGCATACAATCTGCTTCCCTGACCGCCTGCCAGCAGCATTGCAACACATTCTTTTTTGTTGAACATAATTAATTCACCCACCAATTTTTATTAAGTCTATATTACTCAGCCTTTTTAGCTGTGGACTTCTTAGTTGTTTTCGCCTTAGCGGCTTTCTTGACAGCAGTTTTCTTAGCCGTCGTCTTTGTCTTTTTCTTATTCTCCGCCTTTTTCTCAGGCACAGGTCTTTCCTCTTTCTTCACCGTGAAATACATACAGGAGAACGCAGGTATATCGATACAAACAGACTGATCGAAGCCGTGCATCTTCTCATCTACCGCCTTTACAGTGCCGTTAGTGCAAGGGGATCCGTCAACAGAAGACGAGTTGAACACCTCTGTATAGCTGCCCCAGTAAGGAACGCCAAAGCAGTATGACTTTCTTTCCACAGGAACGAAGTTGCACACAACGATGACCTCTCCGCCGTTTTTGTCAAAACGTCTGAAGATGATGATACTCTGCTTGAAGTCATCATTTGATATCCAGCTAAAGCCCTCCCAAGAGAAATCTCTCTCCCAGAACTGAGGGTGGTCAAGATAGAAATGATTGAGGTTCTTGGAGTAGTTCAGATAATTGCGGTGGTTCTCATATTCGTCCACCATGAACCATTCCAGACCATTCTCATAATCCCACTCTCTGAACTGAGCAAAATCAGCACCCATGAACAGAAGCTTCTTACCTGGGTGAGCCATCATATAAGCCATGAACAGCTTGCACTGCCTGAACTTATTGTCGATATCTCCACCATACATTTTATTTACCAATGAAGCCTTACCATGCACTACCTCGTCATGAGAGATAGGCAGAATAAAGTTTTCAGAGAAAGCATAGAAGAATGAGAACGTGAGCATATCATGATGAAAAGCTCTGTCAATAGGGTCAAGAGCCATATATTTGAGCATATCGTTCATCCAGCCCATGTTCCACTTGAAGTTGAAGCCAAGACCGCCGTCGCTTGCAGGCTTTGTTACCATAGGCCATGAAGTTGACTCTTCGGCTATCATAAGGGTATTAGGGTTTCTTCCGAACACAGCGGTATTGAGATCCTTGAAGAACTGAACAGCTTCAAGATTTTCCTTGCCACCGAACTTGTTAGGCGTCCACTCTCCGTCACGTCTGTCATAGTCAAGATAAAGCATAGACGCAACAGCGTCAACTCTCAGACCGTCAACGTGATATTTTTCTATCCAGTAAAGAGCGTTTGAGATAAGGAATGACTTTACCTCACCCTTTGAATAATCGAAAACTCTCGTTCCCCAGGTGAGATGATCTGCCTTTTTCGGGTCAGAGTATTCATATGACGGGCCTCCGTCAAACTCGAACAGTCCTGCTTCATCTCTAGGAAAATGTGCAGGCACCCAATCAAGGATAACGCCTATTCCCGCCAAATGGAAAAGGTCTATCATTTTCATGAAGTCATAAGGCGTTCCGAAACGTGAAGTCGGCGCAAAATAGCCGATACCCTGATAGCCCCAAGAGCCGTCAAAAGGATATTCCGCCAACGGCATAAGCTCGATATGAGTATAGCCCATTTCCTTTATATAAGGGATTATAGTATCTGCAAATCTAACATATGAAAAATATTTTCCGTCAGGACAAGCCTTCCATGAATTGAGATGTACCTCATAGATATTCATAGGACAATTGTAGATATCCTTAGACTTCTTCTCGGTCATCCACTTTTTATCGCTCCAAAGATAATCGTCTATATCGAAAACCTTTGAGCCGGTGTTCGGAGCGACCTCCATGTGTGTGCCGTACGGATCAGCCTTATAATGGGTCTTGCCGTCACAGCCGTGGATACAGTATTTATATGTATCATAAGTCTTAAGCCCTGTAACAAAAGCCTCCCACACCTCTGAGTCGTCTATCTTCTCCATTGGAGTGGCATTTTCGTCCCAGTCATTGAAATCTCCCACAACAGAAATGCCCTCAGCGTGTGCTGCCCAGACTCTGAAATAATAACCTTCTATGCCGTCTTTCTCTCCCTTATGGCAGCCAAGAAACTTATATGTTTCGCAGTTTGTGCCATTGTGGAAAAGATAGAGCGGCAGTTCATAATCCTTTGGAATAATATCTATCATAATTCAGCCTCCCTTGTCTTTTTGTGAAAACCGCTGAATAATTTCGGTGTTTCATATTTATATTTTAATCTTTTTTGAACAAATTTGCAATAGTTTTAGTAGTTATTCTCGTATTCGCACATATTTCAACAGACGATTTTATATATTTTGCACAATAGATTTTATATAATAACATAGAAAAAGTAAAGTCAAAGTATACAAAAGTAAAAATCACAGGCAAAAGTCGGCCAAGTCATTTACATTCATTTTTCATTCTCGTCACGAAGGAAAATTTTTGCGGCAATAATAGTTATATCGTCACGCCTGCCTCCTGTTCGCTGAGCAAGCGCCTTTGCGCCAAGCGCCGTGACTATCTCCTGAGCGTTCATTCCGTTACAGCGGAGTATCTCTCGTGCTGTAGCGTCCTCGACACCGTCTGAGGTCATAAGCAGAACGTCCCCGTCAAAGAGCTTAAGCTCGCTCACATCAGGAGTACACTCCGCAAGTATACCAGCAGGAAAAGCCTGTCCGCCGATAGCTTTAAGACCGCCGTCACGGAAAAGAAAGCTTTGCGCCGCACCCGATTTCAGAAACTGCACCGTTCCGCCATTAAGCTCCAGCCGCATTATATCAAGGGTCGCAAAAGATTCCTCCCAGCCCTTGACTCTGAGCATGGAATTTATAAGCCTATGGGCTGTCTGCATAGACATTCCCGATCGTATGAGCCTTGTAACAAGACTTACGGAAAACAAAGAATCCAGTCTTGCTCTTTTTCCTGTTCCCATGCCGTCTGAAAGGACGATATACTTTTCGTTTACGCTTGAATCAAAGACTTCAAAGCTGTCCCCCGAATATTCTCCGCTTGACGAAGCTGAAAAGCTTTTTATATCAACTGTGAATTTCGGTATTTCCGCAAAGGACATTCTGGTTATATTATCCACCTTGACTATCACAGGCATATCAAGGTCATAATCTATCATTTCTGAAAGCGTTGCTGTGAGCCTTACAAGATCGCCCCTGAACTGAGCCGTTATAAAAACGTCCACACGCTGACAAAGGTTTTCGTCTATGTAAACGCAGGCTTTCACATTTGGATAGCCAAGGTTTGAGAAATGCTCCCTTACTCTTGCTGAAAGCTGAGGATCAACGCTTCTCACCTGCCCTGCTCTGAAAGAAAGGTCGGATAAGATATCCTCCATGGAGGAAAGCTGTTCGCTTAAAAACTCACGCATTTCACGAACTCTCATGCTGTCGGCACGTTCTGCCACAAAGTCGGTATACAATTCATTGAAGCTTTTGCAAAGAAGCGACTTTCTCACACAGCCACCCAAATGCTTTTCAACGTCGTCAAGGCTGAGGTTATTATATGTACAAACTATGCTTTCAAGCTTTGAAAAGCTGTCATCAAGCTGTACACAACGCTTACTGCACACTGAGTACATATCGCAATCGGTACAAACAACAGATCGCACACTCTTTGACAGTGTAGCTTCCTTTGAGCGTTTATCTATCGCCGCAGTGACCATTGTAAGCTGACCTCTGATACCGCCCAGAGTTCTCGAAGCCATGTTGAGCTTTGAAGAAGTGGTCTGCCCTACAAGGTCAACGGAATTTTTCACTCCCACCACTTTTTTTGCCACCCTTTTTATCACAGGAACAGGCAGGGCGATAAAAAGCACAGAGCCTATAAGCAAATCAGCAAACATTGAAAATGTATCACCGTTCACGCCCATTGCCACAAGGCTCACAAGTGAAACTGCAAGAAAAACAAGCACTATCACAAGAGAGCCGAATTGCAGAAAAGCTCCGCAGATAAGTCCTGACGTGGCAAGCAAAAGTGTATTTCTCGCAAGTGACGGAGTACAAAGGAGTACACCGCAGGTGGTCAATGCACCAACAACTGCACCGCCTATATTTCTATACTTTCGCACTGCCATAAGCATAAACAAAGTGCCTGCTATCCTGCCAAGATTCACCACATGGAGCGGTGCGGCAGTGATGGTCGAGATAAACATAATATAAAGTATAGCTGTGAAAACTCCGTTTATTCCTGTGAGGTCAAAAACACCGCTTCGGTTTCTTTGACGTTTTACGGTCAGTGCGATAAAAACAACACAGCCACACATGAGTGAGCTTATCATTCGCAGTGAAGCCGTATATGTATCCGACGGCATTGCCACCGACATTACACAGCTGAAAAGAAGCATTGCTCCTGTTGTGAGGAGCGACACAAAAACGGGGTCGTCCTTATGGTCAGCAGAGGGCATCACAAGCCTTACCGCCCCTATAACAAGTATCGCACAAAGCTGAACGATACCCTCTGAGAATGTTCCGCTTACAAAATATGCAAGTGCAGAACCTAAAAAAGCAGGTATCACATTAGTTCCCGAAAGCACTGCCACCGCCACGTTCATTGATGACGGAAAGCCAAGTATCTTTCCGAAGCTTGCCGTAAACGCTGCTGCCGCCGATAAAACAGCCATAAGTACATTCGTTTTGCCTGAGGTATGAAATTTTGCCGTATGCCGTATTTTTTCCATTGCTTATCACGTCCTATGTTTCCAAAATGTAATAATTACATTTTAGCAGGACTATCAAGCGAAAGGTGTCGCAATATGGGCTTGAAATTGAAATACTGACCAAATTTACGGACAGATCTCAAAGCCACTCCCATACATCTTTTGAAAAAAACACGATCAATGTTTGCATAATAATTTTTAATTTGAGATATCCGAAGAGCGGGACGTCGGATTTCTGCTTGCAGAAACTGTGCGACTCCTCTACAGGTAATGAAGTCTAACTGTACAAAAATATGTACAATTAGATAAGCTTTCTAAGGGTTTCGGAAAAGGTTATAAATTGTTCCATGGAAAGAGCTTCAGGACGGACGGAGGCAGGCAGGTCGCTTTGCTCTATCGCCTGATTTACTATAGATTTATCTATGCCCATTGATGATGATACGGAATTTGAGAGGGTCTTTCTTCGCTGTGAAAATGCTCCCCTAGCGACTTTGAAAAAGAATTTTTCGTCCGTCACGCCCTCGGGGGTCTTATCACGGATATCGAATCGCACCACGCAGCTGTCAACGTTAGGCGAGGGCATGAAGCTTCCTCGTGATACGTTGAAAAGCAGTTTCGGTACAGAAAAATAATTTATTGCCACTGTGACTGCTCCCATATCTCTTGTACCCATAGGGGCACAAAGACGTGTGCCTGCTTCTTTCTGCACCATGACAGTAACAGACTTTATGGGCAGACGTTCTTCAAGGAGCATCATTAATATGGGCGAGGTTATATAGTAAGGCAGATTTGCACAAACGGCAACGTCCATGCCCTGAAATTCCTCGGCAATAAGCTTATGGAGGTCAGTTTCCATAACGTCGGCGTTTATTATCTTCACATTGTCATATTCTGCAAGAGTTTCTGCAAGGACCGGCATAAGCCTGTCGTCAATTTCGATAGCCACCACCTTGTCGGCACGCTTGGCAAGCTCGTTTGTGAGAACGCCTATGCCTGTGCCTATCTCGATTATGCCGAAGCCTTTTTTTGCATTGCCCATTTCGGCTATTTTGGGGCAAACGGAGGGATTCACTAAGAAATTCTGACCGAGAGCCTTGGAGAAAGTGAAATCATGTCTTGCGAGAACATCTTTTATCACACTTATATTAGAAAGATTATCCATTTATTAATACACCTCAGATTAACTGATAAATCGACAAAAAATTAACAAAATAATTATATCATATTAACAAAAGATTGTCAACTGATTTGGAAAAGAATAATATTCCAATGAAGTAATGAAAGACCCAGCGGAGCGATTCTGTGGCAAGATAAACTATCCCGAATATATGTAGGGGCTTGGCGAAATTTCTGTTCGCAAGCTCACAGAAATACGACCGCCCGTTTCGGGGGAGTTGCGAGGTTTGGATTTTTCACGAAGTTGAGTGGGGGAACGAAACGGGCGAACGCTGTTCGCCCCTACCATGCGTTGTGGGGTTGTCATGGTTTGTGGGATAAACAATAATGCGAAACGTCGAGGGGGCGGGACGTCGGATTTCTGCAAAGCAGAAATTACGCCGCTCCCCTACAGGGTTTGTGAAACGCAGTAAATTGTGCGGATAACGCAGGGTTTGACGGGCGACCAAGACGGGTGAACAGTGTTCGCCCCTACAAATTTGTTGCCGTGGGGGTCGTGTTTCAGTCGTTTTATATTCAATTTTCAAGCTTCAAACAAGGTGCAGGAAGTGCTTTTCTGTGCGATCAGAACCTCTCATCGTGTTCACCTAACTCACGCCCTCAGAATGTTTCCTCATACTCTGCTACCTTGCAGGATATTCGATTTGGGATAATATCCTTGGGGTACACCAGACACTTGCGGTGCAGTGACACCCCTATACTTATCCCGAAAATGTGACGTTTTGTTGCATAAAAAATGCAACAATTGCAGAAATGTTGCCAAATTAAAAGATAAATCATTTGTTTGCACAAATTACAATGTGATTAATTGTGCAGTATCACATATAAGATCGTAAGGGTTTATTATTTTTATTGCCCGGGAAATAATATGTGCGGAGGTGATAAAAATGAAAAATAACTCTTTTGCTCACGGGCAGGAATTGCCGCTGGGGCTGTCTATGGCTCTTGCTCAGGTGCCTGCGGCATATGCTTACTTTGCTAAGCTGGATCCGCTTCAAAGACAGCAGATAATCGACTCGGCACACTGTATTCGCTCCAAAGAGGAAATGCATGATCTCGTCAACAGCTTGTCAAACGGTCAGATCACTGATACAAGTATTTTCTGAACAAAAAGTTAATGTAGACAAATTTCACAATAAATCAAAGATTAATTGATATAAATTTTATATAAATATGTGTTGAAATTTATCTATAAATATTGTACAATATTATTGTAAGGCTTTGTATGCTGTTATGGAGAAAATCAGTAAAAAAAGCTTTCGCAGACAGTTTTGCTCCGCTTTACTGTCTGGTAATATTGTGCAGTATTTTTTGTATGTATTCAGGAGAGATGTATGACTGAAATGTGCTGTTTTTCATCAATTACATATTCTTTTATGGGTAGGTCTTTAAGTATAATTGCGTCCTGCCTTGATTTTTTGCACTCTAACAATCTAATTATGCACTGACTAAAACTGCAACGCCATTGTTGCAGTTTTTTATTTGTAATTTTTTGTTTTACTTGGAGGTATAAATTTATGAAAAAAGTTGCGGTAATAATGGGTTCTGACAGCGATTTCCCTGTTGTCAGCAAGGCTGTTGCTGAACTTAAAGCTTACGGTGTTCCTTACGAATGTCACGTTATGTCTGCTCACAGAACGCCTGCGCTTGCAAGCGATTTTGCTGACAAGGCTAAGGAAAACGGCTTCGGAGTTATAATCTGCGCTGCCGGAATGGCGGCTCATCTTGCGGGAGTTATTGCAGGTCACACAACGCTTCCTGTTATCGGTATCCCTTGCAAGGGTGCTAACTTCGACGGCATGGACGCTCTGCTTGCTACCGTTCAGATGCCTAGTGGTATCCCTGTTGCCACTGTCGCAGTTGACGGCGCTAAGAACGCTGCTATACTTGCTATTCAGATGCTTGCTCTTTCTGACGAGGGTCTGGCTGAGAAGCTTGAAAAGGCTAAGCAGGATATGATAGACGGCGTTGTGGCTAAGGACAAGGCTTTACAGGACAAGCTTGCTGCACTTTGATTTTTTGATACAGACATATAGCTCGGCTGTATGTTATATTTGATATATCGGGGAAGTTCTGCTGTCGGCGGGCGAACGATGTTCGCCCCTACATATTAAAACGGCAGTGGATATGTTTTCGGTGTATCATATAAATAATGTAAATAAATTTATGGAGGAATAAATCTATGGAAAACATTGTAAAGACAGAACAGCTCTATGAGGGCAAGGCTAAGAAAGTATTCGCTACAAACGACCCTGATCTTGTTATCGTTGATTACAAGGACGACGCTACTGCTTTCAACGGCGAGAAAAAAGGCACTATCGTTGGCAAGGGTGCTATCAATAACAAAATGACAAACTATATGTTCAAGCTTCTTGAAAAAGAGGGTATCCCTACTCATCTTGTTGAGGAGATCTCTGACAGAGAGACTATCGTTAAGAAGGTCGAGATCGTTCCGCTGGAAGTTATCGTAAGAAACGTTGCAGCAGGAAGCTTCTCAAAGAAGCTCGGTATCGAGGAAGGCACAAAGCTCAAGCAGCCTACACTTGAGTTCAGCTACAAGTGCGACGAGCTTGGCGACCCATTCATCAACAAGTACTATGCTCTTGGTCTTGGCCTTGCTACTGAGGAAGAGATCGAGGATATCACAAAGTATGCTTTCAAGGTAAATGAATTCATGCTCGGCTTCTTCAAGAACATCGGCATTGACCTTATCGACTTCAAGATCGAGTTCGGCAGATTCCACGGAAAGATACTTCTTGCTGACGAGATCTCACCTGATACTTGCCGTTTCTGGGATTCTAAGACACATGAGAAGCTCGACAAAGACAGATTCAGAAGAGACATGGGCGGCGTTGAAGAGGCTTACCATGAGATGATAAAGAGAGTAATGGGAGAATAATTTTTATGGGCGGTTTTTTCGGAGCTGTTTCAGCTAATGACTGTATTCAGGACGTTTTCTTCGGGACCGACTATCATTCACACTTAGGCACAAGGCGGGGCGGAATGACTTCATTCTCCCCTGAGCTTGGCTTTCAGAGAAATATTCACAGCATTGAAAACTCACCATTTCGTACTAAATTTGAAAAAGACGTTGACAAAATGAGAGGAAACATCTGTATCGGCTGCATAAGCGACACAGATCCTCAGCCGATAATGGTACGCTCCAAGTTAGGACTTTACGCAGTGTGCTCTATCGGTGTTATACAAAATGCCGCTAAACTGGCTGACGAACTGCTTGAAAAGGGCTGCGCAAACTTTGAAACAATGAGCAGCGGCGCTATCAATTCCGCAGGGCTTATCGGTGCGCTGATCGCACAGAAGGACAGTTTTGTTGACGGCATAAGATACGCACAGGACAAGATAGAAGCACGATGTCACTTGCAATAATGACAGACAAGTCGATGATCGTTGCCAGAGATAAGGACGGACGGCTTCCTATTATAATAGGACAGCGTTCTGACGGATATTGCTTTTCTTTTGAATCATTTGCATATCAGAAGCTTGGATACTCCACCTGTCACGAGTTAAAGGCGGGAGAGATAACTGAGATAACCAAGGACGGCTACAATATTCTCAGCGAGGGTACAGACAAGAAAAAGATCTGCACTTTCCTTTGGACTTATTACGGCTACCCTACCGCTTGCTATGAGGGCGTGAACGTTGAACTTATGCGAACACGCAACGGCGAGATAATGGCGGAGAACGATATGAAAAACGGCAGGCTTCCTGACGTTGATTTCGTTTGCGGAATACCTGATTCGGGCGTTCCTCACGCTATAGGATATGCAAACAAAAGCGGCATACCTTTTGCAAGACCGTTCATCAAGTACACTCCTACATGGCCTAGAAGCTTTATGCCAACAAGCCAGTCTATGAGAAACAGAGTTGCGAAGATGAAGCTTATACCTGTTCACGAACTTATCGAGGGCAAGAAGCTTCTGTTCGTTGACGACAGTATCGTCAGAGGAACTCAAATGAGAGAGACTGTTGAGTTTCTTTATGAGAACGGTGCAAAGGAAGTCCACATGAGATCAGCCTGTCCTCCTATCATGTATGGCTGCAAGTATCTTAACTTTTCACGCAGCACCTCGGAACTTGAACTTATCGCAAGACAGATCATTGATGAGAACGAGGGTATCGAGGGAGTTAAATACATTGAAGAATACAGCGATTCAAGCACGGAGAGAGGAAAATTTCTCAGGGACGAGATATGCAGGAGACTTAAACTTACCTCTGTTGAATTCCAGTCGCTTGAAGGCACTGTAAAGGCTGTGGGACTGCCAAGCTGTGAGCTTTGCACCTACTGCTGGAACGGAAGGGAATGATCTAATTGGTAACAGGTATCCATGAAGAATGCGGCGTTTTCGGCATTTATACTAACAAGACAAGCGATGTTGCGGCTCAGACTTATGTATCTCTTTACGCATTACAGCACAGAGGTCAGGAAAGCTGCGGTATCGTTGTAAACGACGACGGCGTGTTCAGCTATCACAAGGACGTGGGTCTTGTCAATCAGGTTTTTGACAAGGAAACTCTCGGACGGCTCGGCAAGGGCAACATTGCTATAGGTCATGTGAGATATTCGACTACAGGCAACTGCAATGCTTCAAACGCTCAGCCGCTTGTTGTTCGTCACATAAAGGGTCCTATGGCTATCGCTCACAACGGAAATCTTACTAACGCAAGAGAACTTAGAGAGCAATATGAAAACAAGGGCATGATATTCCACAGCACAAATGATACTGAGGTCATATCATACGCCATAACCGAGGAACGTCTTAAAGCACCGTCTATACAGGCGGCACTTGAAAAGGCAATGTACAGGATAAAGGGTGCGTATTCGCTGCTCGTTATGTCGCCGACAAAGCTTATTGCGGCGAGAGATCCTGACGGCTTTAGACCACTTTGCCTCGGAAAGATAGACGACGGCTATGTGGTAGCGTCGGAGACTGTGCTTTTGACAGCATCGGCGCTGAATACATAAGAGATCTTAAACCAGGTGAAATGATAGTTATTGACAAAAACGGTGTCAACTCTATCACAACTCACTGCGGTAAAAAGGGTACTATATGCGTATTTGAATATGTATATTTTGCCAGACCTGACTCTGTTATCGAGGGGTCGAGCGTTCACATGGCAAGGCTCAGGGCAGGAAAATATCTTTGGAGAGAACACCCTGTTGACGCTGATATTGTCATAGGCGTGCCTGACTCGGGACTTGACGCTGCGCTGGGATTTTCTCAGGAAAGCGGCATACCATACGGCATTGGATTTATCAAGAACAGATACATAGGCAGGACGTTCATTCAACCTAGCCAGACAGAGAGGACGAACTCCGTCAAAATAAAGCTCAACGCTATTTCAAGCACTGTTAAGGGCAAGAGGGTCGTTATGATAGACGACAGTATCGTCAGAGGAACGACTTCGGGACGTATCGTCAAGCTGCTGAGGGACGCAGGTGCAAAGGAAGTTCACGTTCGTATCTCCTCCCCTGCTTTCATTGCACCATGCTATTTCGGAACGGATATAGACAGCAAGGAAAATCTTATCGCCTGCAGGATGACCAATGAAGAAATATGCGAATATATCGGTGCAGACAGCTTGGGATATCTCAGTGTTGAAAGCGTTAAAAAGCTTGCGGGAAATTCAAAGTGTGATTTCTGCGTAGGCTGCTTTACAGAGAAATACCCTATCGAAGTTCCTAAGGATATGCCTAAGGACAAATTTGAATCGAAGATATCGGAAAAGAAGTAAATAACTGAAAGGATATTTTATCATGAATACAAACAGTTTTTCAAACAGCTACAAGGAAGCAGGCGTTGACGTAACGGCAGGCTACAAGGCAGTTGAGCTTATGAAGCAGCACGTTGCAAGGACCATGACGAGCGGTGTTCTCAGCGGCATCGGCGGCTTCGGCGGTCTGTTTGAGCTTGACATGACAGGTATCACAAAGCCTGTTCTCGTTTCAGGCACAGACGGCGTTGGCACAAAGCTCAAGATAGCTTTTCTTATGGACAAGCATGACACAGTTGGTATCGACTGCGTGGCAATGTGCGTAAACGACATTATCTGCTGCGGTGCAAAGCCACAGTTTTTCCTTGACTACATCGCTGTTGGCAAGAACTATCCTGAGAAGATAGCTCAGATAGTTTCAGGTGTTGCTGAGGGCTGTGTACAGTCAGGCTGTGCGCTTATCGGTGGCGAAACTGCTGAGATGCCTGGTTTCTACCCTGTTGACGAATATGACCTTGCAGGCTTCTCTGTTGGCGTTGTTGACAAGGACAAGATACTTGACCCAAGCACTCAGAAGGCCGGTGACGTTATGATAGCTATCAAGTCAAGCGGTGTTCACTCAAACGGCTTCTCACTGGTAAGAAAGGTATTCAGCGTTGACGAAAAGACTCTTTCTGTTCACTATGACGAGCTTGGCAAGACACTTGGCGAGACACTTCTCACGCCTACAAAGATATATGTAAAGGCTGTTATGAGCCTGCTTGATTCTGTTAAGGTAAAGGCTATATCTCACATCACAGGCGGCGGATTCTATGAGAACATTCCACGTTCACTTCCAAGCGGTCTTTCTGTTAAGATAGCAAGAAGCGACGTTCAGGTGCTTCCTATTTTCGACGTTATCGCAAAGACAGGAAACATTCCTGAGAGAGATATGTTCAACACATTCAACATGGGCGTTGGTATGACAGTTGTTGTTGACAAGGCTGACGCTGACAAGGCTATCGAAGCTATCAAGGCGGCAGGCGAAGAAGCTTACGTTCTGGGCGAGCTTGTTGACTCTGACATGGGCGTTATCATCTGCTAAGGGTAAAGAGATATGAAGAAGATATGCGTTCTTGTTTCGGGCGGCGGAACAAACTTACAGGCGCTTATTGACGCTGAAAAAAGCGGCATT
This sequence comes from Ruminococcus sp. AM31-15AC, assembly GCF_003462045.1. Classification (NCBI taxonomy): domain Bacteria; kingdom Bacillati; phylum Bacillota; class Clostridia; order Eubacteriales; family Oscillospiraceae; genus Ruminococcus; species Ruminococcus sp. AM31-15AC. Next base: position 22,005 of record NZ_QTYG01000009.1, read on the forward strand.
ATAAAAAACGGCAGGATAACCTGCGTTATATCCTCGAAGGAGGGTGCTTATGCTCTGGAGAGGGCGAAAAATGCAGGTATCGGCACTGTTGTTATTCCGAGAAAGGAATATGCTGACAGCAAGAGTTACAGCGAGGCTATTCTGGCTGAGCTTAACAGACAAGGTGCTGACCTTGTGGTGCTGGCCGGATTTATGGTCATTCTTGACGAGTGCGTCACAAAGGCTTATCCTTACAGGATAATAAACGTTCACCCTGCACTGATACCGTCATTCTGCGGCGAGGGTTTTTATGGGCTTAAAGTTCATGAAAAGGCTTTGGAATACGGTGTAAAGGTATCGGGTGCGACTATACATTTTGTAAACGAAAAGGCTGACGCAGGTGCGATAATTTTGCAGGGTGCTGTAGATGTAGCCAATGACGAAACGCCTGAAAGTTTGCAGAAGAAGATAATGGAAAACGTTGAATGGAAGCTTTTGCCTAAGGCGGTTTCGCTGTTCTGCGAGGACAGGATAAGCATTAAGGACGGCAAGGCTTACGTTGACCTTAAAGACTGAGAAAAATTATGGAGGACAAGATATGAAGACCCTTAATATTTATGACGAGCTTAAAAGCAACTCATATCCGGGCAGAGGAATAGTTATAGGCAAGTCTGCTGACGGAAAGAGTGCGGTAACGGCTTATTTTATCATGGGCAGAAGTGTTAATTCCAGAAACAGAGTTTTCACGGAAACTGAGGACGGTATCAAGACTGAGGCTGCTGACCCAAGCAAGCTTTCTGACCCACACCTTATTATATACTCCCCTGTTCGTGTGCTTGGAAACAAAACTATCGTTACAAACGGTGATCAGACGGACACTATCTACGAGCTTATGGACAAGCAGCAGACTTTTGAGCAGTCACTGAGGACGAGAGAGTATGAGGACGACGCTCCAAACTACACTCCTCGTATTTCAGGTATCATGCACGTTGAGAACGGCGCATATAATTATGCTATGAGCATACTCAAATCCGCTGACGGCAACCCTGACTGCTGCGAGAGATTTACTTACACATACACCAACCCTCTTGACGGCGTGGGCCATTTTATCCACACTTATATGGGTGACGGCAATCCTCTGCCAAGCTTTGAGGGCGAGCCTAAGAAGGTTGAGATACCGAACGATATCGAGGAGTTCACGGGCAAGCTTTGGGAAGCACTCAACGAGGACAACAAGGTATCGCTGTTTGTAAGATACATTGATATCGCAAGCGGCAAGGCTGTTTCTAAGATCGTTAATAAGTACAGCAAGTAATATCTGCGGAGTGAATAGGTTAAATAAACGGAGGTAAAAATTATGGCAAATGAAATGCTTTTGAAATACGGCTGCAACCCTAATCAGAAGCCGTCAAGAGTATTTATGGAGGAGGGCAAGGATCTTCCTATCGAGGTGCTCAACGGCAAGCCGGGTTACATCAATCTGCTTGACGCATTCAATGGCTGGCAGTTGGTAAGAGAGCTTAAAAAGGCAACAGGTATGTGTGCGGCAACTTCTTTCAAGCACGTTTCACCTGCTGGCGCTGCTATCGGTAAGCCTTTGAGCGAGGTCGAAAAGAAGATATATTTTGTTGACGATCTGGGCGAGCTTACTCCACTTGCAAGCGCTTATGCGAGAGCAAGAGGTGCTGACAGAATGTCATCATACGGCGATTTTATCGCACTTTCTGACGAGTGTGACGCTTGCACTGCAAAGATGATCCAGAGAGAGGTTTCTGACGGTATCATTGCACCCGGCTACACTGACGAGGCTCTTGAGATACTCAAGTCAAAGAGAAAGGGTACATACAACATCATCAAGATAGATGAGAACTATGTTCCTGCACCTATCGAGAGAAAGCAGGTTTTCGGCGTAACTTTTGAACAGGGTCGAAACGAGCTGAAAATAGACAACGATATGCTCACAAATATCGTGACAGACAACAAGGAGATACCTGAGGACAAGAAAACTGATCTTGTTATCTCACTTATCACACTTAAATACACACAGTCTAACAGCGTTTGCTATGTAAAGGACGGTCAGGCTATTGGTATCGGTGCAGGTCAGCAGTCAAGAATACACTGCACAAGACTTGCAGGAAACAAAGCTGACATCTGGTGGCTCAGACAGCACCCAAAGGTTCTGGGACTTCAGTTCGTTGACAACATAAGACGTCCTGACAGAGATAACGCTATCGATGTTTACATTTCTGACGAGCATGATGATGTACTGGCTGAGGGCGTATGGCAGAACACATTCAAGGTAAAGCCTGAGGTGCTCACTGAGGCTGAGAAGAAGGAGTGGCTTGCAAAGAACACAGACGTTTGCCTTGGTTCTGACGCTTTCTTCCCATTCGGCGACAACATCGAGAGAGCTAAAAAGAGCGGCGTGGCTTACATTGCCGAGCCGGGCGGATCTATCAGGGACGATCATGTTATCATGACTTGCAACAAGTACAACATGGCAATGGCATTCACCGGAATAAGATTATTCCATCACTAATTTTTGTGCATTAATGCAAAACAATAAAGGTCAAGAAGAAAAGGAGAAATTTATTATGAAAAAGTTACTTGCATCACTCATGGCACTGTCAATGGTATTTGCAGTTACAGGCTGCTCAGAGTCAAGCGATTCAAGCAGTGAGTCAAAGGTTGAGGCTAAAACAACTACTACAACTACAGCCGCACCTGCTGTCGAGTCTAAGGCTGACACAACAACTACAACTGCAGCACCTGAGGAGTCAGCTGCTGACACAACAACGTCTGCTAACGACACAACAAGCACCGGTGACGAGGCTAAGGGAACTTATAAGGATAATGTTTACACAAGCGATCTGTATACTTTCAAGATCGACTCAAAGAAGTGGGCAATGCAGGAGTCCGCTGGTGTTGACGTAATGTTCACATACGCTGACGCAGGCGATGATGCTGAGCTTGAGTCTGCTTCTATCAACGTTATCTCAATGTCAAACGATCTGCTCAATGGTCTTACAGCAAGTGATTATGCTGACCAGATCAAGCAAACATATAATTCCATGGACGGCTACACTGTTACAAACGACAAGGAAGATAAGTTTGCAGGCAAGGACGCTTACATTGTTGACGTAACAGGCGAGATCGGCTCACAGAAGGTACTGCTCAATCAGATAATCACTTCTGACAACGGCAACCTTGTTGTTATCACATATGGTGCAAGCGAGAACGCTTACAGCAAGCTTTCTGACGAGTTCAAGACAGTTCTTGACAGCTTTGAGCTTAAGTAATAATATACGAAGTAAATAAATGACGATACCGCACAGCATAGGTGTGCGGTATTGTTATAATTGGAAAAACACACTGAGGAGGTCTGAAAATGGACATATTAGTTGTTGGCGGCGGCGGACGTGAACACGCTATCGTTATGAAGCTTGCGGAGTCCCCTAAGGTAGGAAAGCTTTACTGCACACCCGGAAACGGTGGCATTTCACGCTATGCAGAATGTTTTGATGTTGCGGCAACGGATATCGAGGGCGTTGTGGCTCTGGCAAAGAAGCTTAAAGTAGACATGGTGGCTGTTGCACCTGACGATCCGCTTGTACTTGGAATGGTAGACGCTTTGCAGGCTGAGGGCTTCAAGACCTTTGGTCCTAAGAAAAATGCGGCTATAATCGAGGGTTCAAAGGTCTTTTCTAAAGATCTAATGAAGAAATACAATATTCCTACAGCCAAATACGAGGTGTTCACAAACAGTGAGGACGCTATAAAATATGTCAAGGAACAGAACACATACCCTGCTGTTATAAAAGCTGACGGACTTGCACTTGGCAAGGGCGTTATTCTGGCGGAGAGTGAGAAAGAGGCTGTGGAGGCTATACACTCAATGATAGACGACAAGCAGTTCGGTGAGAGCAGTTCCACTATCGTTGTGGAGGAATATCTCACAGGTCCAGAGGTTTCTGTGCTTTCATTCACTGACGGCAAGACTGTTGTTCCTATGATCTCTTCAATGGATCACAAGAGAGCATTGGACGGCGACAAGGGTCTGAACACAGGCGGAATGGGTACTGTTGCACCTAACCCTTACTACACTGAGGACATTGCCAAGGAGTGCATGGAGAAGATCTTCCTGCCGACTATCAATGCAATGAATGCTGAGGGCAGGACTTTTGAGGGCTGTTTGTATTTCGGACTTATGCTCACCCCTAATGGTCCAAAGGTAATTGAATACAACTGCCGTTTCGGCGACCCTGAAACGCAGGTAGTTCTTCCTATGTTGGAGGGCGATCTGTGCGAGATATTCGAGGCTATTTATGATCACAGGCTGGCTGATGTCAAGATCGGCTGGAAGTCAGGTTACTGCACTTGTGTTGTTATGGCGAGCGGAGGATATCCTGTTAAGTACAAAAAGGGTATCGAGATGTTCGGTATGGACGACAAGGGTCAGGTAGACGGAGCGTTTATTTATCACGCAGGCACTAAGTATGAGGACGGCAAATTCTACACAAACGGCGGTCGTGTTCTGGGCGTTACCTGCAATGCTTACACGCTTCAGGGCGCACTGGACAAGTCTTACGAGGCTGTTTCCAAGATAAAGTTCGAGGGAGAGCATTTCAGAAAAGACATTGGTCAGAAAGCACTGAAAGCACTTCCTAAAGATTCTCTTGATCTTGAATACAAGCAGGACATGGAGGACTACATCGAAGAAAACGGCGTTTATCTAAGACAGTAGGATATATAAAACGGGCGGAAAGATTCCGTCCGTTTTTTTGTACAGATAATACATTTATAAATACAAAGACCCCCTCGGACATTTCTGTCCAAGGGGGTCTTTGCTATGTGTGGGAAGTAAAAATTACTCGTCTGCTTTTTCAATAGCCGCAGTTTCGTAAATATACTTAACTGAGCTTTCAACGCCATCGGCTGCGCCTGAGAATGTTGTTGAATCCTCGGCTGCTGTCTTGAGGGCGTCAAGTCTGTCGATAAGTCCCTTGAGGTCGTTGTTGTAGATGTCAAGGAGCTTGCCGATGCCCTCGTCCTTATACTTAGCCATGCCGTCTTTAAGGGTCTTTGCACCGCTTTCAAGCTTCTTAACACCTGATGAAAGCTGTGAGCTGCCGTCTTTGAGCTGACCGATACCGCTGAACAGCTCTGCACTGCCGCTTGAAAGTGTTGTTGTACCCTGTGCAAGCTCTACAAGTGATGAATAGAGTGTTGCAGTACCGTCTTTTAGCTGCTTGCTGCCGTTGTCAAGCTGACCAAGACCGCTGTCAAGAGTTTTTGCGCCGTTTGAAAGCTTTGATACGCCTGAGTTCAGGCTGTCAACACCCTTATCAAGCTTGCTTGCGCCTGCCTGTGCTGAGCTTACTCCTGCGGAGAGGTTCTTTGTGCCTGCGGAGAGTGTAGCTGCACCATTGTTAAGCTCCTTGCTGGACTTAGCAAGTGTGCCGATACCGGTGTTAAGTGCAGAAGCACCCTCGTTTACTGTTTTAAGTCCTGTATTCAAATTGTCAACGCCTGCGACAAGACCTTTCTTCTTATCGTTAAGACCATTGTATATCTGAGTTACACCGTCAACAAGCTGTTTGCCCTCGGTTGCCATTGTGCCGACACCTGTTGAAACATCGCCAAGGCCGCTCTGTGCGCCCTGCTGATACTGGATAGAGCCATTTACGGCTGCTATCATATTGCTTATGCTCGTATACTCTGCTGAGCCTTCTTCGTAATTGCCGAGAAGCTGCTCAAGTCCTGCGAGTACCTGCTGGTCGTATGCGATAGACTGTGTAAGTGCGTTATCTACCTTTGTTATGCCATTTGAAAGAAGTTCAACGCTTGCAGGGAGTGTCTGCACCTTTTCATAGAGTGTGGAAACGCCTGCATTAAGTGTTGCAACGCCTTTTTTCAGTGCAGTTGAACCGTCATAGGTCTGCTTTGTGCCTGCGGCAAGGTTTTTAGAGCCTGTCTGGAGGTCGCCTACGCCTGTAACAAGCTTATTTGTGCCTGCGGCAAGGCTTGCAGCACCGTTATTTACCTGCTGTGCGCCTGAGGATACCTGTGAGAGTCCGCTTGAAAGTGATGATGAGCCGTTCTTCAAGGTTGACATACCACTGTTTACCTGATCGAAACCACCGAGGAGGGCTGTTGAACCACTATGAGCTGTGGAGATACCTCTCATAAGCTCGCCTGTTGAAGAATCAAGGGTCTTTGCTCCGTCACGGAGCTTTGTTGCACCGCTGTTAAGTGTCTTTGCACCATCGTCAAGTGACTTAGAGCCTGAATAAAGCTTGTCGATACCTGTGATAAGTGTTCCTGAGGAATCGGACAGCTTCTTGATGCCTGCGTAAAGCTTTGCTGTGCCGTCTACAAGCTCGTCTGTAGCATCAGAAAGCTCATCAAGCTTATCCTGAAGATCGTCAGCATCACCGATATCGCTAAGGTCAAGCTTTGAGAAGATGTCAGATGTTGCAACTGTGAGAGCAGTTGTTGACTCGAAGTCCTTTACGTCTGCTGTGAACTCAACGTACTCCGGTATCTCGATATCTTCGTTATCCTGAAGATCAAGGCTCTTTGTAAGGCCAGGCATTGCAACGCCTATAAGTATCTGTCTGCTTCCGTCTGAAATGAGCTTGCCATTTGTTACTTCAACGTTTGAATAAACGTTAGTATCAAGGATAGCTGTTGTTGCCATAAGGTATGGAACATAGATATCTGTTTTCTTGCCGTTTATCTTGACAGTTTTCTTATCGTTGTTCGTATAGTCATATCTTACTGTAAGCTTACCGCTCTTGCCTGCGAGGTCCTCAGGCTTTATCTCCTTGCCGTCAAGGGTATACGTTACCTTTACATCAACCGGGAGTGCCTTATCGGTATAGCCCTTATAGTAGATATCTCCGCCCTCGGTATCCCATGTGAGCTTATCACCATTGGCTGTAAAGCCCTCGTCTGTTTTAACATTCTCGATATCTGTCAGGTCGGAAACGTCCTCCAGCTTCTTTACGCCCTGTGGGTTTTTCAGCCAGCTGGAAACGACTGTTTTTGTCTTGTTGCCGGAAGCGTCAGTGATAACATAAACTGTTTCTTCCTTAGCCTGCTTTTCTGTATCGCTGTCAGACTTATCAGCTTTCTTTGTATCTTTTGTATCTTTTTTATCTGATTCGCTCTTTGTTGTTGAGGCAGTGCTGTCGGCAGCGGAAGAGCTGTCTGACTGAGCTGCTGCATAAAGACCTGTGCAGCCTGCGGAAAGAAGTACGGCAAGTATGCCTGCAAGAACTCTTGAATACTTTTTCATAACTATATCTCCTTTACGAATTAGTGAATTTCAGGAAGCTTATAAAGCTTATTTTCTTTTTTCTTCATGCCCATTGTTGTATTGATTATTACCTTATCGAACAGCATAAGCATTGAAGGAAGTATGCAGATAACAGTTATCATACTGATTATTGCACCTCTTGACATGAGCGTACAAAGCTGTGAGATCATATCTACGCTTGAATATACCCCAACGCCGAATGTTGAAGCGAAGAAGCCAAGTGCGCTGACCATGATAGACTTCATTGAAGTGGTGAGTGCGATAGTGACAGCTTCATGCTTATCCTTGCCTGCGTTACGCTCGGTCTTATATCTTGTTGTCATAAGGATAGCGTAGTCAACTGTTGCACCAAGCTGGATAGTACCGATTACTACCGACGCTATGAACGGTATGGTGGTATTCGTAAAGCACGGAACACCCATGTTTACTGTGATAGCAAATTCGATAACGGCTACCAGAATGATAGGCAGTGAAACTGAACGCAGTGCAATAAGAATGATGATAAAGATAGCGGCGATAGAAACTATATTTACTACCTTGAAGTCATGATCTGTTATGTCGATAAGGTCTTTTGTTGCCGCCGCCTCACCGATCAGCATTCCGTCCTTATCGTAGGATTTAAGTATCTTGCTAAGCTCATCTATCTGGGCATTCTCTTCATCAGAAGCTACCTTATATTCAGAGCCGACCAGCATGAGCTGCCATTTGTCGCTCTTGAGTATCTTTGTTACTGAATCAGGAACTATCTCACGAGGGATAGACGGACCGATAAGAGTATCCAGTGACATTGAGAAGCTTACTCCGTCAACCTTGCCCATTTCGTCGAGCATAGAGTTTACTTCCTTTGGCTTCATATCAGCGTCAACCAGGAGCATATGGGTCGTTGCCATGTTGTATTCCTCATCTAGCTTTGTGTTTGCGATAACACTGTTGAGATCCTTTGGAAGAGTATCTGTCAGGTTATAGTAGACATTGGTGTTTATCTGACCATACACGGCAGGGATAAGTACAACTATAAAGAGTACGATAAATGCTGCATGGTGCTTGATAATGAACTTTGAAGGCTTTTCAAGGCTTGGAACAAGGTCTTTGTGCATTGTTTTTTCAAGTGCCTTGTCGAATACAAGTATCATCGAAGGCAGAACAGTTATGCAGCAGATAACGCCAATAACAACGCCCTTTGCCATTACGATACCCATGTCCATGCCAAGCTCGTAGCTCATGAAGCAAAGTGCAAGGAAGCCTGCAACTGTTGTTATGGAGCTTGAAACAACTGAGGTGATAGTTTTGCCGATGGCGACTGCCATAGCCTCTTTGTTGTCACCGGGGTGCTTTTCTTTCTCCTCTTTGTAGCTGTGCCACAGGAAGATCGAGTAGTCTATCGTTACCGCAAGCTGAAGCACGGCCGCCAGAGCTTCGGTGATGAACGATATTTCGCCTTGTATGAAGTTCGTTCCCATGTTATAGATTATCGCCATGCCCACGCTGAGCATAAAGAACAGTGGGATAAGGAACGAATCCATTGTAAGTGCAAGTATGATACTTGTAAGGATAACTGCGATAACAACGTACATCGGAGCTTCCTGCATTGTCAGATCCTTGATATCCTCAACGACTGACGACATACCGCTTACGAAACACTGCTCGCCGGCAATGCTTCTTATCTCCTTGACAGCTTCAAGTGAGCCGTCAGCGGAGGTCGCTTCGTCAAAAAAGACAGCCATCATTGTGGAGTTATCTGTATTGAAGAAATCGTAAATATCATCAGGAAGAACTTCCTTTGGAAGTGAAACGTCTGCCAAGGTGTCATACCAGAGAACATCGCAAACGTGGTCTACCTTTTCGATCTTCTCCTTGACCTTTTCAACGTCCTTATCGTCCATGCCGTCAAGCATTACCAACGAAAAGCCACCCTTGCCGAACTCGTCAAGCATTATATCCTGACCTTTCATGGTTTCAATGTCTGACGGGAGGTATGAAAGAATATCATAGTTTATTCTTGTGCTGACAAATCCGAATATTGACGGTATCAGCAGCAGAACGCTGACTATGAGTATCGGTACTCGGAGCTTTACAACTCCTCTGCCAAATTTCTGCATCAAATGTCATTCCCTTCACATAGTTTTTGACCTTTCGGTCTTTTAACAATTCATAGTATACATCAAAAATGACCAACAGTCAATAGTAAAATGACCATTAGTCATTCTTTTTGTAGAATTGCACAAAATGACCAACGGTCATAAGTGACTATTGGTCATTTTGCTCCGTTGACTTTAACAAGAATTTGTATTATAATAAGTATAGGATCAGCCATAGTAAGCCTATGCATGGTCGGGATACGAAATAATTCAATAAGGAAGGACGTGTTAAAATGGGCAAGCTTGATACCAACAAAAAGGTAAAGGAGGACTCTCTGCTTAACACGGCTTTTAGTCTTTTTACCACCAAGGGAGTGAGCAAGACCTCTATTTCAGACATCGTGAACAACGCTGGTGTGGCGAAAGGGACGTTTTATCTTTATTTCAAGGACAAATATGACATAAGAAACAAGCTTGTTTCTCACAAGTCGTCACAGCTTTTCAGAAACGCTATCGAGGCATTAAATGCGAGTGGCAAGAAGCTTACATTTAACGAACGAATTATTTTTATTGTTGACAACATCATCAACCAGCTAAACGAGAACAAGTCGCTTTTGACTTTTATTGCAAAGAATCTTAGCTGGGGTGTTTTCAAGCACGCTCTTACATCGCCTATAAAGGACGATGACATCGACTTCCGCAACATTTATGACGCTATGCTTGCTGACGCTCCATATAATATTGTTCAGCCTGAGGTCATGATATTCATGATAGTTGAGCTTGTAAGCTCAACCTGCTACTCGTCCATACTTTACAACGAGCCTGTGGACATTGGCGAGCTTAAGCCTTATCTTTACATATGTATAAACAACATTATCGACACTCATGCAGGCACTGTAAAAGCATAAGAAAAGACACGTTTACAAGATCGTAAGCGTGTCTTTTCTTGTGTACAAAAAAACGGACGGAAGATATCCGTCCGTTTGGTGCTTTTATTACTTTGCCTTAACAGCATCTCTTGCCTTTGCAACGATATTGTCTGCGCAGAGGCCATATTCTTTAAGAAGATCAACTGCCGGGCCTGAGTGACCGAACTCGTCATTAACGCCGATCTTAACAAGCTTTGCAGGGTGTCTTGCTGCAAGAACGTCTGCAACGGCTGAGCCAAGTCCGCCAATAACGCTATGCTCCTCAACTGTAAGAAGAAGTCCTGTGTTCTTTGCGGCTTCAACGATGATATCCTCGTCGATTGGCTTGATAGTGTGGATATTGATAACTGTTGCTTCGATACCCTCGGCTGCCAGTGTTTTTGCAGCCTCGATAGCTTCATAAACCATAAGGCCTGTTGCAACGATAGCTATATCCTTGCCGTCACGGAGCTTAACGCCCTTGCCAAGCTCAAACTTATATGTTTCAGGGTCATTGAAAACAGGTGTGGCAAGTCTGCCGAAACGAAGATAAACCGGACCTTCATGGAGGATAGCGGCTTCAACGGCAGCCTTTGCTTCAACGTCGTCGGCAGGGTTTATTACCACCATGCCAGGGATAGTTCTCATAAGAGCGATATCCTCGTTGCACTGATGTGTTGCACCGTCTTCGCCTACAGAGATACCTGCATGTGTTGCACCTATCTTCACGTTGAGGTGAGGATAGCCGATAGAGTTTCTAACCTGCTCAAATGCTCTGCCTGCGGCGAACATTGCAAATGTAGAAGCAAATGGTATCTTGCCTGTGGCAGCCATACCTGCTGCAACGCCCATCATATTTGACTCGGCGATACCGCAGTCAAAAAATCTGTCAGGAAATTTCTTCTTGAATATACCTGTTTTTGTTGCAGCAGCAAGGTCTGCGTCAAAAACATAGAGGTTATCGTACTTATCGCCAAGCTCTGCAAGAGCCTCGCCGTAGCTTTCTCTTGTAGCTTTCTTCTTCAATTCTGCCATTGCTTAACCCTCCAGACTTTTAAGCTGTTCGTTTATTTCTGCCACAGCCTGCTCATACTGCTCCTTGTTAGGTGCTGAACCATGCCATGAAACGTTGTTTTCCATAAATGAAACGCCCTTGCCCTTGATACTCTTCATTACGATAACGCAAGGCTGACCGCATACTGTTTCTGCCTCGTTGAATGCTTTTTCAAGTGAGTCAAAATCGTGAGCGTCGGCTGTGATAACGTGCCAGCCAAATGCTGCAAACTTGTCAACGATAGGATATGGCGACATTACATCCTCTATCTTTCCGTCGATCTGAAGTCCGTTATTATCCACAACAGCAACGAGGTTATCAAGCTTATAATGAGCGGCGAACATTGCAGCCTCCCATACCTGACCCTCTTCGATCTCGCCGTCGCCAAGGATAGTATACACCTTATAGGTATCGCTTGTGAGCTTTCCTGAAAGCGCCATACCACAGGCAACAGAAATGCCCTGTCCAAGGGATCCAGAGGACATATCAACGCCAGGGATAGAGATACAAGGGTGACCCTGAAGCATTGCACCGATATGTCTGAGGGACTTCAACTCCTCCTTTGGAAAAAAGCCTTTTTCTGCAAGAGTTGCATAGAGTGCAGGTGCTGTGTGACCCTTTGAAAGCACGAGCCTATCTCTCTCAGGCTCTTCCGGCTTATCAGGATATACGTTCATCTTGGCAAAATAGAGATATGTGAGCAGATCTGCTATAGAGAGCGATCCGCCCGGATGACCCGACTTTGCGTTGAATACTCCCTCGAGTATTCCAAGACGAACCTTGCAGGCTGTGATCTCAAGCTGTTTCTTTAATGTTTCGTCCATACTTTTGACCTCCAAAAAAATATTATTTCTTCAGTTTTTCAAAAATTTCATCTATGACTGCGGCAATAAAATCCTCCTCGCAGGACTGCTCAAAGACCTTATCCGCAACCTTTTTGACCTCCTCTGCCGCATTTGACGGGCAATATGCCACGTCAGCCGCTTGAAGAAGTTCAATATCATTATTATAGTCGCCTGCAGCCACGAAAGTAAAATCCTCCATGCCACAAGCTTTTCTCAGCTCCTCAAGAGCCGTACCTTTTGATATATTCTGTGGAAGTATCTCGTAATACTCGATACTTGAACGCACAAAATCTACTCCTTTGTAGCCTTTTTTTGCCACATAGTTTATAAGCTCGTCCATACGCTCAGGCTCAACTGCAAAAAGCACCTTATACCAGTTCTTGTCAGGTATCTCGTCAACGGCACACTGAACGGGAATGAGCTTACAAATCTCGTTATGGCGCTTTTCCATAGGGGTCATGCTTGGCACATAGACCTCGTTGACAGTAAGCACTTCACAGCCAACATAAGGATTATCGGCAAGTATCTCCTTGACGATATCCGCCGCAAAGCTTGGCAGAAAGACGTTATATATCTGCTCTTTCGTATGGATATCGTAGACCATTCCACCATTTGACATTATGATAGGACAATTCACATTCACCATGTCAAAATACTGTCTAGCCGCCTGAATGGCTCTGCCTGTAGCGATAGAAAATCTGCCCCCAGCCTCTTCAAAACACTTGACAGCGGCGAGAGTTTTCGGGGTAGGTATCTTGCTTGCGGGAAGAAAAGTTCCGTCCATATCCGTTATAAGCAGGACTTTTGATATATCTTCAAACATAAAATCACTTCCGTGGGTCAATTCCCTGCTCTGAGTTTTTTCAGCACCGCCTGAAAATAATCGGGCAATTCGCTGTCAAACTCCATATATTCCTTGGTCGCAGGGTGTATAAAACCAATTTTCTTTGCGTGGAGGCACTGCCCCTCGATTCCCTTTACAGCTTTGCCGTAAACATCGTCGCCGTAGACAGGGTGACCGATATAGGCAGAATGTACTCTTATCTGGTGGGTTCGGCCTGTTTCAAGACGGAATTTCACCAGCGAATACTGACCTAACTCCTCCAGCACCTCATAATGGGTAACTGCGTGCTTGGAGTTTTGCTCTGTCACGCACATTTTCTTTCTGTCATATTTGCTTCTGCCGATAGGTGCGTCAACTGTGCCGGTAGGGGTCTTTAGGCGGCCGCCTGTGAGTACAGCTTCATACTCTCTTGTAAAGCTATGCTCTTTTATCTGAGCCGCAAGAAAGTTATGTGCGCTGTCGGTCTTGGCAACGATCAGCAGACCGCTTGTATTTTTGTCAATCCTATGGACTATCCCAGGGCGAATGACGCCGTTTATTGAAGAAAGCCTGCCCTGACAATGATAAAGCAATGCGTTCACCAAAGTGCCATCGGGATTGCCTGCGGCAGGGTGTACCACCATGCCTTTAGGTTTATTCACCACAAGCAGCTCGCTGTCCTCATAGACTATTTCCACGGGGATATTCTGTGGCTTGACGTCAAGCTCCACAGGGTCGGGAATAATTATCTCAACCTTATCGCCGTTTCGGAGCTTATAATTCTTAGCTACATTTTTGCCGCCAACGGTCACGCCACCGTCCTCGATAAGCTTCTGCACAGCGGAACGTGTAAGACCTGTATTCTGCGCCGACAGAAATCTGTCGATACGCTCGCCTGTTTGCTCGGCAGTGGCAATAAAATCAAGCTTTGTCATTTTCGTCTTTGACCTTTATATCGTCACGGATCGGCTTTTTCTTTTCGTCCAAAAAGCAGAAGCAGATAACGAACAAAATTCCGCCGATAACGATACAGATATCCGCAAAGTTGAAGATAGGGAAATTGACAGGCTCGAACTTGATGTAGTCCACAACTTCTTTTACCCTTATTCTGTCGATAAGGTTGCCGATACCGCCTGCAAGCACCATAGCCAACGACACAAGCTCCAGCTTTGAGCCTTTGCGTATCTTATACATATAGATCACCGCCACGATCAGTACGACAACAGGCAGACCGATAAGAAACCAGGTCTTTCCTGACATCATGCTCCATGCTGCGCCCGAGTTTCTTATATGGGTCAGGCTGAACACCTTAAAGCTGCCGAACTTTATGACCTCCACAGGCTGACCGTTCAGCGGCAGGTTATTTGTCACGGCAAACTTTATGAGCTGGTCGGCGGCAACGAGAACTGCCATGATAACAAGCGAAATTACAAACATCTATTCCCTACTCCATTTATGAACAGTAAGGCTCTGCGGAAAACAGAGCCTTTGAATTAATTATTTTTACCAAATTTAAGCTCAGCAGGAGCTGTCTTTGGTATAACAGGGTCGAAAGAACCAGTGTTAAGTATCTTCTCAACGTGCTCACTATCAGTAACAGGTGCAGATTCAGCCTCAACAGTTTCCTCCGGCTCGGCTGTTTCCTCTGCCTGCTCCTCTGCAGCTTCCTGAGTTTCCTCGACTGTTTCTTCTTCCTCATACTCCTCTGCTGTATCCTCGGCAGGCTCGGACGCAGGAATTTCCATAATAAGTCTTATCTGCTTATTATAAAGCTGAGTAAGGTCAGCCTTGAACTGAGTTACCTCAGCCTTGAGGTTCTCAAACTTAGCAAGCTCCTCGTCATAAGCGGCTCTTACTTCATTTATCTTCTTTTCTGTTATCTCGGTATTAGTTCTGATAAGCTCAGCGCACTTTTCCTTATGTTCCTTAACTATTCTCTCACACTCAGACGCACTCTGCTCTGCGAGTCTTACCTGCTCTGTTTTGGCAGATTCGATCATATCGTGAGCCTGAGTTTTGGCCTCAGTAAGTATCTTATTTGACTCTTTCTGAGCCACGACAAGAGCCTGCTGGATAGCTTCCTCGTCCTCTCTGTACTCGTTTATCTTCTCAACGAGCTTGATTATCTTAGCTTCGGTATCCTGATTTGCCTTTACGACTTCGGCATAATCCTCGGCTACCTGTCCGAGAAATTCTTTTACGTCTTCTTTTGAATAGCCGTTTTTCTCGGTATCAAAAGTTTTTCCTTTAATATTATTTGGATTTAACATACTAGGACCTCCGTGATCTTTACACAAATTTATTTAAAGTTATATGTATTCTGTCTTTTTTAGTTGTGCCGTCAACTGAAAGCAGCTTGAATTTTCCGTATCCTCTCACTGAAAATGTACAGCCCTCTTCAAGAAGTATTTTCGGTGAATTTTTCGGCATATGGTCTATTTCAATACCCACGTTTTTTATAAGCTGTGCTGACTTTTCTCGTGATATCCTTGCGGCAAGACTTAAGATACAATCTGCACGCATGGAAGCCACAGTACCGCTTATTTCCTGAGTTTTCTGTTCAATATGTATACTGCCATCATAGCCTTCACTAAGCTTCACTCCTGCTCTCCCGACTTTCGTCAGAGCACTTGTCACCTCGCCTGCAACAGATGAACGCAGGAACACCGCTGACTTTCCCTCTCCCACAAGAATGTCGCCAACGCTGTCTCTTTTTATTCTTAGTCCCATAAGCGAGCCTAGGATATCTCTGTGAGTTATTTTATCCTCTTTGCGATACAGCAGTGTAATTGCGGTGATAGGATAATCCTCACTTTCTGCCTCGCCATATTCAGGATAGACGCACAGCATACGCCTTGCGGCGTTTTCATATCCGCCCCAAAGCCTATAATTCTCATATTTCACAGATGCCATGAGTTTTTCGCACAGCAGACACTGCCTTTCATCGAGAAACGCAGAAAACTTTGTTATATACTTTTCATCAGCCGCCATTATCCAATCGGACACTCTGTCTAACAGACGGATATCGTCCTCAGACAGGTCGGGCAAAAACTGATATTTAGCACGAGCCATTTTTAGAAGCTGTAGCCGTTATTTTCAAGCTCGCTCATAAGGTCAACTCCTGAAAAGCCAACGTTTCTAGGCATGATAGCGAATGTTTTCTGAGCCATCATCTTGATGTCTGCACCATTTGCATACGCAACGCCTGAGATAAAGTCAAGTATTCTCTTTGCGTCCTCGCTCTTGACAGTTTCCAGGTTGAGAAGAACTGTCTTTCCCTCATTTATATCGCCGCCGATAGACTTGACCTCTGAAAAATCGTTTGGTCTTGCAAGAACTATCTGCAAAGTCGTGGTTTGCTCCATTCTTACCGGACGTGCGTTATTGACATATGCACCTGTGTTCTTTGGTGCTTCGTTGTATTCTGTTTTATTCTCATACATCGGCTGCTGATACATTGCGTCCTCCTGCTCAAGTTCATCTTCGCCTACAAAGAGATTTTTTAATTTCTGCATTGCACCCATTTTTAATCCTCCAAATATTTTCTAGCTCCGAAAAGCTTTGTTCCAATCCTCACCAAATTTGAGCCATGCTTTATGGCAAGCTCATAGTCCCCAGACATTCCCATTGAGAGAATATCCATAGACACGTTCGGTATATCCTGCTCTTTCACCCTCAGAAAAATACCGTGCATTTTTTCAAAAACGTCCTCCCCTGAGCCAACAGGAGGGATAGCCATAAGACCCTTAACAGAAACGTTAGGCAGCTGCGCGGTCTGTCTTACAAGCTCCTCCGCCATTTCAGCGGAAACACCGCTTTTAGTAGCCTCGTCGCCTATATTTATTTCCACAAGGACGTTCATAGTTTTATTATTCTTCACTGCAAGCCTGCTTATCTCATGAGCAAGCTTCAGGTTATCGACAGACTGTATCAGAGTAACATCATTGATTATATATTTCACCTTATTGGTCTGCAAATGTCCGATAAACTGCACTTCTGCACTTTTATCGTAAGCTTCCTTCTTGGAAAGAAACTCCTGCACCCTGTTTTCGCCCAGCAGCTTAAAGCCCTGAGCCACAGCAAAATTCACCTTTTCAGGCGGCACTGTCTTTGTGACAGCCATTATCCTGACTTCTTCGTCAGGCTTACGCCATTTTGCTTTGGCGTTCTCTACATTATAACATATTTCCTTACAGTTTTCAAGAACCTCCGGAAAATAATTATCCTGAGGTGACAGCGTTGCTGTCTGATCTACTTTGCTGCACATCTTCATCTGATACCACCTCTAACAAAATTTGATCGTAAAGCAGCAGATAATCCTCGTTTGAGGTATTTTCAGAGAGCACATAATCATCGCCCTCGTAAATAACATTGATCTTCTTAAAGGTAACGTCCTTGCCGAGTATCACATAAACGCCCTTCTGATCGCCCTGAAAACGTATCGCACTTCTTGGAACTTTAAGACCCTGATACTCGTCGAAGATAAGCTCCGCAGACTGCACTCTTGACTCAACAAGGGCTTCGTCAAGTCTGTCGCATGAAAGCACGACGACCACTTTGTTCTCATCGTCCTCACAAGGCTTAACAGACTCCACCTTAACGTCATAGATGTTTTTTGTGGTACTGAGCGTCATTCTAAGCCATGCGCCCTCTGTTATCCTTTTATCGTTTTCCATGATCCCTGCTATCCTGCATGAATAGTCGGAAAACATTTTGCCAATGGCGTTCGGTGCGTCCTTACTAGGCTGGTCGATGACCTTTTGGATATCCTTGTCGGTGAGCTGGGAAGCGTTCTCCATAGTAAGCTCGCTCTCATAGCCGTCTGCATAGGAAACAAAATAGCCTGTTTCATCAGCAGTGATCGTTTTTCCTGAGCCTGAGGTCTGTTCCTCCAGCTCCTTGACTTTCGCCTGAAGCTGGCTTATCCTTTCGTCATAGCTCTGCTCGGTCTTTGTGACGATATTATAAATATTCATCACAAGGGACATATCCTCTCTTGTTTTTGCAAACTCAGAGAAATTATCCTGAGAAGAATATGAGAGAAGCTCCTTATATTCCTTATCTATCTTGCTTTTGAGCGTTTCAGGCTGAACATAATTCGTTGTACCCGGATTTTGTGCTCTTTCAAGGGCGGCTATCTCGCTTTCAAGTATCTTTATCTTGTTTTTCGCTGTAACAGCGTCCTCGGAAGAATAAACTGACGCTATGGTATTGCCAACAGATATTTTACTGCCGTCGGAATAGGTATAATCCAAAACTCCGCCGCCGTCATAGGTGACAACCTTTTCATCTCTGATTACAACGCCCTTAAAAGCAATATCCTCATTGATAGTAACAAGCACAGCTTCCTCGGTGTCATGACGCTCTGTAAGTGCACTGTATATCTGACTGCCGATAGTTGTGATTATCAGCACAGAAAGCAGACCGGTAAGTATTTTAACGGTCAGAGAATTCATTTTTTACTGCCCTCTTAAATATCTGAATTGCCTGCGGCGTCAAGAACGTTGATATATCTTGACGGAACGATAGTGAGATAGCATGCTTATAAACTATGTTCTGCTTGCCCTCGCAATCGAGAACTACAACATAGCTGTCAAAGCCCTTTACAACGCCTTTGAACTGGTAGCCGTTCATAAGGATAAAAGTAGACGCTATCTTGTCTTTTCTGATCTGGTTGAGTATAACGTCCTGAAGATTAAGATTCTTATTCATAAATAACACTCCTAAAAATTTTTACAGCAATGTATTGCTTTTTTTACTATAAAATCTTTCAAATTATATTATATCACATAATTTCCGATTTGGCTATAATATTTTTGATATTTTCTATAATTTTTTGAAAACTATCAAATTTATCTGTTTCCACCCACTGAATTCCGTCAACTCGTCTAAACCAAGTAAGCTGTCTTTTGGCATAATGACGGCTTTCCTGTTTGATTTTGTCGAGGCATTCGGAAAGCTCAGCTTTGCCTTCAAAATACGGCACGAGCTCCTTATAGCCTATCGCTTGATAAGCCGTAGCAGGGGTAAAGCTGTCATAAAAGGCTCTGCACTCCTCTATAAGCCCGTTTTCCACCATTACATCAACACGGCGGTTTATACGGTCATAGAGATACTGTCTGTCGGAAGCTGTAAGACCGATAATGCAGGCGTTATATGGCGACTTCTCACGGCGGCTGTTCACCTTATGCTGTGAAAGCGGTATACCTGTAGTTTCAAAGACTTCAAGTCCTCGTATGACCCTTGGCAGGTTGTTCTCATGGACTTTCTCAGCAGTTTCGGGATCGACCTCTCTGAGCCTTTCCCACAAAGCGTGACCGCCCAGCGTCCTGGCTTCCTCCTCAAGACGTTTTCTGACCGAGCCGTCCGTTTCGGTATCGTCAAAGATTACGTTGTTCACAAGTGAGCTTATATATAGTCCTGTTCCCCCGCAGAGAATAGGAACTTTGCCACGGCTGTATATCTCTCTGATACGCTCACCTGCGAGCTTCACATAATCCGCCACGGAAAAAGCCTGCTCAGGCTCGAGAAAATCTACAAGATAATGTGGCACACCCTGCATTTCCTCTTTGGTAGGCTTTGCAGTGGCGATGCTCAGACCCTTATATATCTGCATAGAATCTGCGGAAACTATCTCACCGTCATATATCTTTGCAAGCTCCACTGCGCAGGCGGTCTTTCCACTGGCGGTAGGCCCTGCAATGACAAGGAGAGGTATTTTATTTTCCATAGCTTTCGCCTCCTGCATTTTTTTATAGAACTCGTCTGAACTGCTTTTCGATATCTCTTTTGGTGAGGGTTATCATAACAGGTCTGCCATGAGGGCAATATCTGATATTTTCCTGACCATAAACGGCGTTCACGAGCGCCTGCAATTCTATTCCGCTGTTGGTATCGTTCGCCTTTATTGCCGCTTTGCAGGCGATAGAATGGTAGAGGTCGTCAAAAAGCTCTATTTGCGGATTGAGTTTATTCTCGATAAAATTCTTTGCAAGTTCGCTGATTATGTCCGCAGGGTTATCGTCACCAAGAATGATAGGCACGCCCTTTACTGCAACAGTTGGCGCAACGTCAGGCTCTATCTCAAAGCCAAGCTGTGACACCTTATCGAGGTTTGCGGTGAGAGCGTCATACTCGTCATAGGAAAGCAACACCATGATAGGCTCTAGGAACATTTGCGTTTCAAGCTGTTCGGCATCGCTTTTTATCCTCTCGAAAATATATCTCTCATGGGCGGCATGCTTATCCATAAGTATCATTTCGTCGCCCACCTGTGCCACAACATAGGTCTTGAAAAGCTCGCCCACCACAACCGGCTTCGGCTTTTCAGGCTCTTTCTCCTCCACGATAACGGAAACAGGCTTTTTCTTTGTGAAGCTTTGAGCGTCGATAAACTTGAAAGCTTCTCCGCTCTGCTCCTCCGGCTCTTCGGGGAGAGGTATCTCGCTTATCGCCTTGTTTATCTCCTCCACTGTCACCTTATGGGGTCTTGGCTCAGGGCCTGAAAGGACTGTTGCTGCTGTTTCTTTCTTTGCAGGCTGTTCAAGGCTTGCAAGGAACATATCGTCACTGCCGCTGAGCTTTTCTTTTTCTTCCTCAGTTATGCTCCTGCTCTCCACAGTTTTAGCGTTGGTGCGGGCTTTTGATAGCTGTACGAATTTTCGTACTGCTTTTCTGTCTGCGGCTTTGGGGCAGGTATCTCAGCCTTTGAGGCAGCAGGCTTTTGACTATTATCCTCCATGGCGAATTTAAGCTGAACGCTGTTATCTTTTTTTGGTATATCAAAAAGCTCTCTGTCGGTGAAATTCCGTTTATTTTCAAGGTGCATCTCATTAGGTCTGTCATTCTTCATAAGGGAATTTTTCACCGCAAAGAACACAGCCTCGTGCATAAGCTTTTCGTCTGAAAAACGCACTTCTATTTTAGTAGGGTGGACGTTCACATCTATGGTGTTCGGTGGGATATCGATATAAAGCACGCAAGCCGGGAATTTTCCCGTCATAAGAAGATTTCTGTAGGCTTCTTCAAGTGCTGCCGCACAAGCCCTTGATTTCACATATCTTTTGTTCACAAAGAAATTCTGAAAACGTCTGTTAGGCTTTGCAGACAGAGGCTTCACAGTGAAGCCTGTTATGTGCATACCCTGCCATGTATAGTCAACTTCAAGCATGGAGTTTGCAAAATCTCTGCCATAAACTGAATAAACTGCGGAATATATCTTGCCGTCCCCTGCTGTCAATATCTCAACTTTATTATCCCTGATGAATTTGAATGATATCTCAGGGTGTGAAAGGGTGAGCTTTGTAACAAGGTCTGCGGCAAAATTGCCCTCTGAAACGTCCTTTTTCAGAAACTTTAGTCTTGCAGGAACGTTGTAGAAAATATCCCTGACAACGAAAGTTGTGCCGTCAGGACAGCCGCACTCCTCGCAGGTCTTTTCCACTGCGCCCTCGATAACGTAATGCGTTCCATAATCCTCCTCGGGACGTTTTGTAAGCACGTCTACCTTGGATACGGCACAGATAGAAGCAAGTGCTTCACCTCTGAAGCCGAGGGTCATAATACTGTCAAGGTCATTTTTTACTGATATCTTACTTGTTGCATGACGAAGAAAGGCTATAGGCAGATCATCTTTTGAGATACCCTTGCCGTTATCCGTCACTCTTATATAGGTGCGGCCGCCGTTTTTTATCTCAACTGTTATGACGTTCGCACCTGCGTCTATTGCGTTTTCAAGAAGCTCCTTTATTATTGAAGCAGGTCTGTCTATTACCTCGCCTGCCGCAATAAGCTCGGAAACTTCCTTGCTCAGAACTTTTATTTCTGACATTTTTCTATCCTTTTCTATGGCTCTTTCCAAAAGCCGCCTGTATGAAAATTTTTCTTGCCTGTCGGCTTTGCTGTCAAGCGGAACATGACACAGCCGTCAGGACAGACGATAGTTTTTGTATATTTGCTGTCGCCGCCTATCTTAGTGAGATCTCCTCCGCTGCGGACAGCTTCCATAATGGGATAAAGCATCATCATTGTTTTACTGCAAATGCCATAGCCGTTCTTATTCACAGGACAACCATAGGTGCAGAAATATTTATCCCCTATCTCCTCGCCGTTTCGGCAATATCTTTCAGTATGGTCGCCACGGAGAAATCCCGTGACCTCTATTTCAAACTCGTACTCTTCATCATACCATTTTTTCATGACGCTCACCTAAACATATCTCAGCAAGTCTTTCACAAAATCTCTAAGCTCGCTGTCGGTCATTTCATCTATGTTGGTTTTTCTAAGCCTGTCTGTAACGATGCTGTCGCTTATTTTGTCAAAGGATATCTGGTCGCTTTCCATTTGCTCAGCGGCAATTCTTGCCTTTTTGTTTTCCGCTTCAAGCTGTTCGAGAAGCTCTTTGGCTCTGTTTATTATCTTGTTTGGCAGACCCGCAAGCTTTGCAACTTCTATGCCGTAGCTTTCGTCAACTCCGCCTGGAACTATCTTTCTAAGGAACTTGATACTATCTCCCTGACGCTTTACTGCAACAGAGAAATTTCTCACACCCTCGAGCTCTTTTTCAAGGCTTATAAGCTCATGATAGTGTGTTGCAAACAAGGTCTTACAGCCCATTGATCTGTTTGTGGAGATATACTCTGACACTGCCCTTGCAA
This sequence comes from Ruminococcus sp. AM31-15AC, assembly GCF_003462045.1. Lineage (NCBI taxonomy): Bacteria > Bacillati > Bacillota > Clostridia > Eubacteriales > Oscillospiraceae > Ruminococcus > Ruminococcus sp. AM31-15AC. The sequence continues at coordinate 44,669 of NZ_QTYG01000009.1, forward strand.
TGGAGATTCCGTCAAATGTGGAAGTACCTCTGCCCACCTCGTCGAGGATAACAAGGCTGTTCTTGGTGGCGTGCTTTACGATGTCTGCTACCTCGCTCATTTCCACCATGAAGGTAGACTGTCCTGCGGTAAGGTCATCAGAAGCGCCTATTCTTGTGAAAATCTGGTCGACCACAGATATTTTTGCATAGTCCGCAGGTACAAAGCAGCCTATCTGCGCCATAAGGGTGATAAGAGCAACCTGACGCATATAAGTTGATTTACCTGACATATTCGGACCTGTGATGACAGCCATTCTGTTGCTTGTAAGATCAAGATATGTGTCGTTAGGCACGAAAACCTCGTCTTTCTGCATAAGCTCAACAACGGGGTGTCTGCCGTTTTTGATATCAATAATGCCGTCAATGGCTATTTCAGGCTTTGTATAGTTATTGTTCACCGCCGCAGTTGCAAACGAGCAAAGCACGTCTATCTGCGCCACTGCTGTAGCAGTTTCCTGCACAAGTCTAAGCTGTGTGGCTGCAAAATCTCTTATCTCCGCAAATATTTCCTGCTCAAGGGTAACTATCTTATCGCTTGCACCGAGGATAGTGTTCTCTGCGACTTTAAGCTCGTCCGTGATAAAACGCTCGCAGTTGGCAAGGGTCTGTTTTCTTATATAGTTGTCAGGCACAAGGTCATAGTAAGACTTTGTTACCTCGATATAATATCCGAAAACTCGGTTATAGCCTATTTTCAGATTTTTGATACCCGTTTTTTCTCTTTCACGCTCTGCGATATCATCAATTATACCCTTGCCTCCTGAGATTATATTTCTCAGTCCGTCAAGCTGTTCGTTGAAGCCGTCTTTGATAACGTTGCCGTCCTTGACATTAACAGGCGGTTCGTCAACAATGGCGTTCTCAACAAGGTTTGAGATAGCTTCAAGGGTGGATATTTTATTGTTGCAGTTTGCAAGAAGCTTTGAATCAAAACCTTTGAGAAGCTCCTTTATCTCAGGGAGTTTAAGTGCTGTCAGCGACAGTGATTTAAGATCTCTGGGGGTAGCGGTCTTATACATTACCCTTGTCATAAGTCTTTCAAGGTCATAGACTCCGCCCAGTATCTCTTTTAGCTCGCCAAGCTCAACAGGCTTCATTGTGAGCTGTTCAACAGCGTCAAGTCTGTCGATTATTTTTGCAGGATTGACAAGGGGCTGTTCAAGGAAGGATTTTAGCATACGCTTGCCCATTGAAGTTTTGGTATGGTCAAGCACCCATAGGAGCGAGCCTTTTTTCTCTTTATTTCTGAGAGTTTCTGTAAGCTCCAGATTTCTTCTTGCAGTGAAGCCGATAGTCATGATAGGGTCGGCGTCATGCTTTATTATCTCGGAAAATCTGCCCACCAATGCTTTCTGTGTATCGTGTATGTATGCAAAAAGTCCGCACACCGCAAATGCTGCAACTGTGTCAGGCTTAACGCCAATAGATTCAAGGCTGTTTGTGGAAAACTGTTTCAGCACCTCTTCTGTATGTATCTCAGGGGAAAAATCGTTCTCCTCCAAAAGCTGAACGCTGGTCTTGAGCTTTTCTCTTATGAAGCTTGAAAGCTCTTTATTTGAAAGAAAAGCGTCATTTATAAGAATCTCCGCAGGGGAAAATCTCGACAGCTCATTTATAGCCGAGCTTGTCATTTCCTTGCCCTCAAACTCAAACAGATGCACCTCGCCTGTGGAAATATCCGCAAGGCACAATGCGCTTTCCTTGGCTCTCATATAAAATGCACAGATATAGTTGTTGGACGTTTCATCAAGCATACTGCTTTCGATAAGCGTGCCGGGGGTGACTACTCTTATGACCTCTCTCGGCACTATGCCCTTGCACATAGCAGGGTCCATGGTCTGCTCACAGATAGCAACATTGTAGCCTTTTTCTATAAGCTTTTTCAGATAAACGTCGCAGGCGTGGTGAGGCACACCGCACATAGCGCTCTTTCCTCTAGTCCGCAGTCACGACCTGTCAAAGTAAGTTCAAGCTCTCTTGACGCAATGATAGCGTCATCAAAGAACATTTCATAAAAATCTCCCAGTCTGTAGAACAGTATATGGTTTTTATATTTGTTCTTTACTTCAAAATACTGCTTCATCATTGGTGACAGCTTTGAAAAATCTATATCTTTGGTTTCCACTCAAACTCACTCCGTTTCATATATTTATCCACGCACATATCCCTATAGAAATTATCCGCCCCAGTCTGAAGTGGTCTTCAGATTCGGGCAGACGGGGGATAAGCTCCCCCTGACTGTTATTCGTCTTTTGATACTGTCTTAGTGACAGCCGCCGCATGATGCGCAGCTTCCTGAACAGCTATGAGGAGCTTCCTCCGGGCAAGTCATTGGGTCTTCGCCGTTTGCAGCCATTGAGATGATATAGTTTACAGAGCCAAGAAGCTTATCCATAACTTCTTTAGCTTCGTTAAATGCGATCATCTTAGGCATAGCCATGATCTCGTCATAAAGCTCTCTGATCTGAGTGTCAAGTGCTGTCATCTTCTCGCCGTCCTTATCAGGCTTCTGCATCTCAACGCTGAGCTGTGAACGGAGCTGATTGAACTCGCCTATTTTGTTCTGTATCTCAACATCTGTATCATTGATAGAACAAGCCTCCATATAAGCCTTGTATCTCTCGTCTTCCTGAATAGCCTGTCCAAGCTTTCTTGTCATTTCGATTACATCCATGGTAATTCTCCTTTAAATATTATTCAGCTTTCGCTGTTATTTATCTTCAACAAGCTCGCCTCTCAAAGCCCAGTTCATTGCTTTTGTTATGCGAACCTGAATGAATTTACCGATATATTTTTTATCTGCTTTCACCTCGACGATCATATCCTCGTCGCTCTTGCCTGTGAGATAATCAGCGCCGGTTCTGCCCTCGCCTGTTGGCAGCACGGTGACAGTTCTTCCCACAAATCTTGAAAGCCACGCTGTTGACACCTCTCTCTGCTCCAAAAGCAGTTCTCTCAGCCACAGACCCTTCTGCTTATCTGAGATGTGATCCTCCATTTCGGCAGCCTTTGTGCCGCTTCGTCTTGAATACACAAAAGAATAGATATTATCGTACTTTACCTTTTTGATAAGCTCCTTAGTTTCGCAGAACTCCTCGTATGTTTCACTTGGGAAGCCTACGATAAGGTCTGTTGTGAATGAAAACTCAGGGTCTTTGCTTCTGGCATAGTCGATTATTTTCAGATAATCCGCCGTGGTATAGCGGCGATTCATAAGCTTTAGTATCCTGTCTGAGCCTGCCTGCACAGGAAGATGCAAATGCTTGCACACCTTTTTACACTCAAGTATAGCGTCAATAAGCTCATGGCTTGCGTCCTTTGGGTGGCTTGACATAAATCTTATGCGGAAGTCCCCCTCTATCTTGTCAAGCTCTCTCAAAAGCTCAGGAAAACCATAGCTGTATGAATTAACGTTCTGACCAAGCAATGTTATTTCCTTATAGCCGTTTTTCACAAGTGCTTTTACCTCTGCGATAACGGACTCAGGCTTTCTGCTGCGTTCTCTGCCCCTGACGTAAGGCACTATGCAATAGGTGCAGAAATTGTTGCAGCCATACATGATAGGCACGAACGCTCTTATCTTATCGTCACGAAGTTGCAAGAAATCCTCGTTTATGTCAACATGATTTTCTGACAGATTGAATATCCTGTCATGCTTTGATATTATCTCCCACAGCATATTATACATATCGTTGTATGCAAAAGTTCCGAAAACAAGATCCACCTGACGATAGGTCTTTTTTATTTTCTCGGCAACGTGCTTCTGCTGAGCCATACAGCCGCAGATACCTATAATAAGCTCGGGATTGTTTTCTTTGAGATGTTTAAGGTCGCCAAGCTTGCCGAACACCTTGTCCTCGGCATTTTCTCTAACAGCGCAGGTGTTATACAGTATAAGCTGAGCCTCGTTCACATCGGACGTGAACTCATAGCCCACCTTTGAGAGCATACCTTTTATCTTCTCGCCGTCGCTGACGTTCTGCTGACATCCGTATGAATGGATAAGGGCAAGTGGCTTGTGACCGCAAGTTCTTTCGTATTCACCAGACCATTGGAGCAGCTTCTGCGGAGCTGTTTCCTCATTTATTATTTCCGAAAAATTCTCAGTCATTGATATCCTCATTTCATTTCGTACATTCCCTTTAATTATAAATCTTTTCAGGCTTCTTGTCAAGCGTTTTGGGAGCGAAGAGCCAAACAGGTCGCTTTTCAAAACAAAAAGGGGCAGAAAACTCCGCCCCCATAGATCACATATTATCCCTGAGCTTCGCCCTGACCCTCTGTATCATTTTCTTCCTTGCAGTGGGGTTCTTCAAGTCCTCTTGGGAAAAATTCTACTGTCGGGAATGCTATCTTTTCAAACATTTCGCATGGGCTGTCACCGTTTGTGGAACACTCCTTGCCAGGTACGCAGTAATCATATACAGGCACCATTATAGGCACAGGTCTTGACAACTGAATGATAGCGAAAAGTCCGATAGTGATAAGAACGTTCTTTTCCTCGCTTGGTGCAGGCTCTGCGACAAGCTTTGCGTCAAGACACATTGGCGCTGCTACGCTCACAGAAGCGCAAGGCATTGCCGCTGTGCAGCAACAGCATGAGCAGCCGCTTGTAGGCGAGGTGGTGACGATCTGATCGGCTTCGCAGGTCGAAAATCTCTGTGTGCCGCCGTCGCTGCCGAAAAGTATAACTTTTTTTGTGAATGATGATGTGCCGTAAACTACTGTTGGAGCTGCGCCTGCCGCTTCATATGCTTCTATCTGCGCCTTGAATGTGTAAGTAACGTCAACTGCGTAAAAGCCGTGGTTGAATGCCACCGGTGATATTGCAAAGCTTACGTCTGTCACGTCGATACAAGTGCTTTTGATATACGCCGCAGCGTTTATCACGGTCTGGTCTGCCTGGCTGAATGTAAACGCAAGATCCTCCAGACAATCCTGTGACGAGCATGAATCAAACACACGCATTGCTTCGATACACATTGCTTCCTTGAAAGGTTTGCCGTTAAAATCGCTCATAGTAAGTCCTCCTATAAATCAAATCATGGAAGTTTTTTTACTTCGCTATATTCTATTCGGCAAAAGGCTTTTGTGTGCTTAAATTTCTGAAAATCCTCTCATAAAGCAAAAAAAAGCCCTGCGCATGAACGCAGAGCTTTGGATACACATAATCAGGTGTTCTTGTCTACCTGATGAAATTTCTTCAGATTGCCTATCTTTTCGTTTCTCTCGTCAAGTACCTTTTCAACGTCAGACCACTCAAGTCCCTGATTTGCCGCAAGCACCATAACGTGATAGAGAAGATCGTTTATCTCGTTTTTCAGTTCGTCATTGTCACCGTTTTTGGCAGCGATAACTGTTTCTGTAGCCTCTTCGCCCACCTTTTTGCAAATCTTGTCTACGCCCTTGTCAAAAAGATAAGCTGTGTAGCTGTTCTCCTGCGCCTTGCCTGCTTCATAGTCAGCTTTACGCTGTTTTATTACCTCGAAAATTTCCTGATAAACTGTCATTTTATTCTTCCTCCGTATTATATATCTCATTGAAAAAGCAGCTATATGAGCCTGTATGGCAGGCTACACCTGTCTGCTTTACGTTAAGGAGCAGGGTATCGTTATCGCAGTCCGCATAGATAGAAACTACCTTTTGCAGATGACCGCTTGTTGCACCCTTGTTCCAATACTCCTGTCTTGATCTGCTCCAATACCATGTATAGCCTGTTTCAAGCGTTTTTTTCAGGCTCTCCTTATTCATATAAGCAAGCATGAGCACAGTTTTTGTATCCACATCAAATGCGATAGCAGGTGTAAGCTCACTTTTTACAAAGTATTTATCCAGATCGTTTATATCAACTTTTATTGGGTTCATTATTTGTCCTTTCTGTTGCCGTCTTGGTCGAAATTATCTTTGAGTGCTCGTTCTGTTGGTACTATCGTCCAGCACAAAACTACCACCTGTATCACTTCAGCTATGCACATTATCACAGTCGCCTTGCCGCTGCTCATAAAGAAATATGGAACACAGACCAATGCCGAAATTATCGTCATGACCGCTCCGACCTTTACCCACAGACGTCCGCAATAATTGTGGGCAAAATCCCACGTTTCCTGATTTTTCATTGACATAGCAGTGCGATAGCCCACCAAGCCGTTGATATCTTTCGGTGTATGCTTATACATCAGATAGCCGCACAATATCATAAGCACTGGTATAAACAAAGTAAATACGATATTGAAAACAATCATTATGCTCACCTCACGATAATTCCCTTGCTCCTGCAATCGTCCTTTACCTGTCCAACTGTCAGCTCTTTGAAATGGAAAAGGCTTGCCGCAAGAGCCGCCGAGCAATCAGTTTCAAGAAAAGCGTCAGCAAAGTCTGAAAGCTTTCCTGCTCCGCCGCTTGCGATAACAGGTATCTTTACAGCACTGCACACAGCTTTCAGCATAGGCAGATCAAAGCCGCCCCTTACACCGTCTGTGTCGATAGAGTTAAGGCATATCTCACCTGCACCGAGCTGTTCGCACTTTTTAACCCAGTCGATAAGATCCATTCGCATATCCACTCTGCCGCCATTTATATAAACTGTCCACTTGTTATCAGCGACCTTCTTTGCGTCAACGCCAACGCAGATGCACTGACAGCCGAAAATATCCGCTCCGTCTTTTATAAGCTGAGGATTCTGCACTGCCTGAGAGTTCACAGACACCTTGTCTGCGCCTGCACGGAGAGTATCTCTTATATCGTCAACAGTTTTGATACCGCCTCCAACAGTGAGCGGTACAAATACCTTTTTTGCTGTTTCACGAACAACGTCAAGCATAACTCCTCTGCCCTCGTGAGAGGCTGTTATGTCATAGAAAACTATCTCGTCTGCACCCTGCAAATTATATTCATATGCACATTCAACAGGGTCGCCGACTTCTTTTATGCCCTCGAAATTTACGCCCTTTACTACCTTTCCGTCACGCACATCAAGGCATGGTATAATTCTTTTTGCAAGCATATTATTTTACCTCCTGTGACAGTTTCGCAAAGTTTTCAAGTATTTTAAGACCGGTCTTTCCGCTCTTTTCAGGGTGGAACTGACAGCCGAAGATATATCTTCCGTCCGATACCACCGCAGGGACTTTTGAGCCGTATTCGCAGTAGGCATACAGATTTTTATTATCGCAGAAAGCCTTGTATGAATGTACGAAATAGACATATTCGTCATCACCCAGACCGTCAAAAAGAGGACAATCGTGGTTATACACAAGCTTGTTCCAGCCCATGTGTGGGATAACAAGGTCAGGCTCGTTTATCTTGTCAACATAGCCGCCGATAAGGTCAAGACCTTTGCACTCCTCAAACTCATAGCTTTTCTCGAAAAGAAGCTGCATTCCAAGGCATATGCCAAGGAATGGCTTTATTTTAGCCTGCTCCTTGATAGTGTTGATAAGACCGCTAAGACCGAGCATATTCATTGCCCATGGGAACGCTCCCACGCCGGGGAGGATAATTGCGTCGGCTTTTTCGATATCTTCTTTTTTGTCTGTGAGCTTGTTTTCAAATCCAAGATAGTCCAGAGCGTTTTTTACAGAGAATATATTGCCTGCACCGTAGTCGATTATTGCTATCATTTAAAGCACTCCTTTGGTGGATAAAACTCCTGTTCCTGTTATTTTTACAGCGTCCTTCAAAGCGTGAGCCACTGCTTTGTACATTGCTTCTGCAATATGGTGGTCGTTCTTGCCGTACTCCTCACGGATATGCAGTGTTATGCCAGAGTTGAATGCAAAGGCTCTGAAAAATTCTTCTGTCAGGCAGGTGTCATACTGACCTATCCTGTCGTCATGGAACTCAGCATTGAACGCAAGGAAAGGTCTGCCGCTTATATCCAGTGAGCAGAATGCCAAAGCTTCGTCCATTGGCACGAAAGCCGAGCCATATCTTGCAATGCCTGCTTTGTCGCCCAATGCTTCCGCAAAGGCTTTGCCCAAGCATATGCCAACGTCCTCAACGGTGTGGTGTCCGTCAACATAAAGGTCGCCTGTACACTCAATGTCCATGTCTATTCCGCTGTGTACTCCAAGGGCTGTAAGCATATGGTCAAAAAAGCCTATGCCTGTGTTTACACTTACCTTGCCCTCACCGTCAAGCTTCACGAACACCTCTATATCAGTTTCCTTAGTTTTTCTTTTTATCTCCGCTGTACGCATTTTCATCACCTTTACCGCTTAAAATCTTACCTTTATTGCATTTGCGTGAGCCGTCAGACCCTCTTTTTCTGCAATAAGGACGATATCGTCCTTTGCTTCTCTGAGAGCGTCCTCAGTATAGTATGTAAAGCTTGAACGCTTCTCAAAGCTGTTTACTGACAGAGGCGAGAAGAATCTAGCTGTGCCGCTTGTTGGAAGAACGTGGTTAGGGCCTGCATAGTAGTCGCCAAGCGGCTCTGAAGCATACTGACCAAGGAATATTGAACCTGCATTATCAAGTCTGCCAAGATACTCCATAGGGTTTTCAAAAAGCACTTCAAGGTGCTCAGGAGCAAATCTGTTTGCAAGGTTGCAAGCTTCGTCCTTTGTATTGCAGATAAGGATAGCACCGTAATTTTCAAGAGAGCTTTCGATTATCTCTTTTCTTGAAAGACTCTGCACCTGTCTGTTTATCTCTTCGATAGTTCTGTCTGCAATGCTCTCGCTTGTTGTAACAAGGATAGCAGAAGCAAGCTTGTCATGCTCAGCCTGTGACATAAGGTCTGCGGCAATGAACTTAGGGTTAGCCTTTTCGTCAGCCATAACAAGTATCTCGCTCGGACCTGCCACCATGTCGATATCAACAACACCATAAAGAAGCTTCTTTGCTGTTGCAACGTAAATGTTTCCAGGGCCTACTATCTTATCGACCTTTGGTATCTCCTCAGTGCCGTAGGCAAGGGCAGCGATAGCCTGTGCGCCGCCGCTCATGAACACTCTGTCAACTCCGCAGAGAGCTGCTGCCACAAGGATATCCTTATTTGGTGTGCCGTCTTTGAGAGGAGGGGTCACCATGATTATCTCCTTAACGCCTGCTATCTTTGCAGGAACTGCATTCATAAGCACGCTTGATGGATAAGCTGCTGTGCCGCCCGGAACATAAAGACCAACTCTGTTAAGTCCTCTTACCTTCTGACCGAGAATACAGCCGTTATCCTTAGCGTTTATAAAGCTCTGTGACTTCTGTCTCTGGTGAAAATCTGTGATGTTCGCAACTGCGTTGAGCATTGCGTCAACAAAGTCCTGATCTGCCTCTGTGAGTGCGTCGTTTATAACATCTCTTGGAACTTCATAATACTCTGGGAGCTTGCCGTCAAACTTTTCTGTATAAGCCTTTACAGCGTTGTCGCCACCCTCTCTGACAGTTTCGATTATTTCATTAACAACGGCTGTGACCTTCTTATTTGTTTCGCCGCTTCTCTTTTCAAGCTGCTTGAAAAACTCTACCTCGTCTTTGCCGTTGACAAAAATCTTCTTTATTTCAGCCATTTCAATACTGTCCTTTCCGTATATATAAACTACTTGTCAATATTTTCTTCAACAAGCTTTACAAAATTCTCGATCTCCTGCTGGCGCATTTTCATGCTTACCATATTTACGATAAGCCTTGCAGAGATAGGGCAAACGTCCTCGATGACTTCAAGACCGTTTTCTTTAAGTGTCGTGCCTGTTTCAACTATATCAACGATACCGTCTGCAAGCTCAAGGAGCGGTGCAAGCTCAACTGAGCCTTCTATCTTGATGATGTCAACGTCCATTCCCTTTGCTTCAAAAAATCTTCTTGTGATGTTAGGGTATTTTGTTGCAACTGTCTTGACATCAAATCCGCCGTAGAACTTTGAGCCTTTCTTTGTGGCAAGTGCAAATTTACATCTGCCGAAGCCGATATCAACAAGCTCAAAGAACTTGCCCTGCATTTCCATGATAGTGTCCTTGCCAACAACGCCCATATCACACACGCCATGCTCAACGTATGTGATAACGTCGTTTGCCTTTGCAAGCACAACTTCAAGGTTTCCGTCAGGTACAGGAAGAATAAGCTTTCTTCCCTTTTCTCTTATTGCGGTACAGTCATAGCCTATCTTCTCTAAAAGACCGACTGTATCCTTTTCAAGTCTGCCCTTTGTAAGAGCTATCCTAAGGGGTCTGTTCATTTTAACTTATCCTCCAAACTATATATCAAGCTCTGTTATCTCGCTGCCAACTGCCACAAGCTTCTTTATTCCCTTTGATTTTGCGTAAGCCTTTGTTTCATCTAGGGTGTTGAAAAGCGAGTTTTCAACTGTCAGACCCTCTCTTACGAGCGTCTGAGCATATTTCATTGCTTCAACCACATAGCCCTTTTCGCCAAACACAATTGCGTCAGGAGTTCTGAGCTTTGGTGCGCCGCCAAGCTTTTCGATATGTCTTGCAACAGAGTCAACGCTTATGCCGAAGCCCACCGCCGGGCAATCGTTGCCGAACTCTGCAAGAAGTCTGTCATATCTTCCGCCTTTAAGCACCGACTGACCGACCTCTGAAAGATAGCCCTTGAACACAATGCCTGTGTAGTAATCCGCATGGCTCACGATGCCAAGGTCAACAGATATCTTGCCCTCATAACCAAGGCTTGAAAGTCTGGTATAGACCTCTTTAAGGTTATAAAGTATGCCTGTTATCTTATCGTCAGTATAAATATCCGCAGCCTTGTCGAACACCTCAACACCACCAAAAAGTCTTGGGAGTTGTCTGAGCGCGTTAGTCACCTGATTGTCGCCCACTTCGTCAAGAATATCGTTAAGTGCAGGATAGTTTTTTGCAGAGATAAGAAGTCTTATCTCCTCTCTTACTGCGTCGTCAACGTCAAGCTGAGCCACAAGCTCCTTGAAATATCCGATATGACCTATCTCAAGTCTGAAATTCTCCTTATCAAAGCTTGAAAGGGCTTCAACAGCAGTGCATAGCACCTCGTAATCTGCTCTCTTGGAATTTTCTCCGCCAATAAGCTCGATGCCTGCCTGAACTACCTCGTCTGAACGTCCTTTGAGCAGGGAGTTATTTTCAAAAATGCTCTGATTGTAGTATAGTCTAAGGGGAAGCTTTGCTCCCTTTAGTCTTGTGGAAGCAAGTCTTGCTATTGGTATCGTGGAATCAGGACGCATAACGATAAGTCTGCCCTTTGAGTCTGTAAGCTTATAAAGGCTCTCCTGCTGGAAGTTTCTCGAGCTTCCCATAAACAGATCGTAAAACTCTATTCCCGGTGTTACCACCTCGCTGTAGCCAAAGCCCTCAAACAGCTTTGACAGCCTGTCCTCCACCATTCTTCGTGCCAGACAGCCCTCAAACAGCAGATCTCTCGTACCCTCAGGGGTTATAAGATCATATCTTTTCATACACTTTTCCTTCCTGTATATAAATTATAGATTGTACTTTCTATGTTGTTATGTAACGCCTTTACTCACTTTATCGTAGTAAAGTGATAGCATAGTATCAACACAAATAATTTTATCACACCCGCCCTTGTTTGTCAATAGTGTTACAAGGGCAAAGTATGAAATTGTGCATAGTAACTATCAGAACAACGATATCTGGTTAGATTTAGGCATATCGCCGAAAGCTCCGTTTTTCTCCAAAGTTTCGATAACAGATTTGGACACTCCGCTCTGCTGCTGGAACTCCTCGATAGAGATAAATTCGCCGTTCTGCGCCTTTTCGTAAATGCTTATCGCCGCAGACTCGCCCACTCCGTTAAGTGAACAGAACGGAAGCCTTATCTTGTCGTCCTCTATCTGATAGATAGTTGCGTGAGATTTTTTGATGTTTACAGGCAAAAAGTCATATCCACGGCTGAGCATTTCATTCACAAGCATGAGAATTTCAAGCACACCGCTGTCCTTGCCCGACACCTCGTCTTTTGGTTTATTCTTTATTTCTTCTATCTTGCTTCTGACGATATATTTTCCCTTGAGAGCGATCTCTGCATCAAAATCCTCGCCCTTAACTGTGAAATAAGTTGCATAGAACGCAAGCGGCTCATGCACCTTGAACCAACAAAGTCTTATAGCTGCCGTAACATATGCCGCCGCATGGGCTTTCGGGAACATATATTTTATCTTCAAACAGCTGTCGATATACCACTCAGGAACATCATGCTGACGCATATTCTCTTTCATTTCCTCTGTGAGCAGTTTCGGAGCTTTACCCTTACGGGTTATTTCCATTATCTTAAATGACAGCTTTGGCTCAACGCCATGATAAAGCAGATATGTCATGATACTGTCACGAGTACCGATAACATTTGAGATATCGCAGGTTCCGTTTTTGATAAGCTCCTGTGCGTTGCCGAGCCATACGTCAGTGCCGTGTGAAAGTCCTGATATCTGCAAAAGGTCAGAGAAGTTTTTCGGCTGACAGTCAAGAAGCATTTGTCTTACGAACGGCGTACCCATTTCAGGTATACCGAGCGTTCCCGTCTGACACATTATATCCTCCTCCGTCACGCCAAGTGACTCAGGGGAAGTGAACAGCGAATAGACCGCAGGGTCAGACATGGGGCAGTCAAGAATATCTCGACCTGTGAACATTTCCAGATACTTATACATTGTCGGGTTATCGTGACCAAGCTCGTCAAGCTTCAAGATAGTATCGTGGAGAGAATGGAAGTCGAAGTGGGTGGTTACCATGTCAGAGTCCACTTTTTCCGCAGGGTGCTGAACAGGTGTGAAGTCATAAACCTCATAGTCGCTTGGGATAACGACCATTCCGCCCGGATGCTGAGAAGTCGTTCTCTTTATGCCGCAACAACCAAGCTTAAGACGCTCTATCTCAGCCTTTGGCACTGTTTTTCCACGCTCGTCAAGATATTTCATAACGTATCCGAAAGCTGTCTTTTCCTGGATCATGCCGATAGTACCGGCTTTGAACACATGGTCCTCACCGAAAAGAACTTCCGTATATTTATGCGCCTTTGCCTGATAGTCACCTGAGAAGTTAAGGTCGATATCAGGGGCTTTATCGCCGTCAAAGCCAAGGAACGTTTCAAATGGGATATCGTGTCCGTCACGGTGCATATTCTCTCCGCACACAGGACAGTTTTTCGGTGGCAGGTCAAAGCCTGAGCCTACCGAGCCGTCTGTAATGAACTCGCTGTGGTGGCAGTTAAGACAGACATAGTGTGGCACAAGAGGATTTACCTCAGAGATACCTGACATGGAGGCAACGAAGGACGAACCTACCGAGCCTCTTGAACCTACCTGATAGCCATTTTCGTTAGAGTTGGCAACAAGTTTCTGAGATATCATGTAAAGCACTGCAAATCCGTGCTTGATAATAGAGTCAAGCTCTCTTTTAAGTCTTTTGAAAACAAGGTCTGGAATGTGTCCCTCAAAATATTTTGATACGTCAACGTCCTCGCCCTCAGGAACTTTTATGGTCTCAGGGTCGCAGTCGCCGTAAATGGAACAGCATTTCTTCCAGCATATATACTGAAGCTGATAAACCGAGCCTTCGATAAAAGGCGTATAAGTACCGTTCGGGAACGCTTTCAGGTCAGGGTCTACCATATCAGCCACGTTGTTTGTATTTGTAACAACGACCTCAAACGCCTTTTCCTCGCCAAGATAGCTCAGCTCGTCAAGCATTTGGTTTGTTGTCTTAAGATACAAAGGAGGCTGAGTATCGGCGTCAGGGAAGCCCATTGAAGCCTGTATCACCGACCTGAACTGTGCGTCGGTCTTGTCCATAAAATGCACGTCGCCTGTTGCGCAGACGGGTATGCCCAAGTCCTCACCAAGTTTTACAATAAAGCGGTTTATATCCTTTATATCCTCCGCTGTGTGTATCCTGTCATAAGGAGGCTTTTCGGTGGTGAGCATAAATTTGTTGTTTCCGTCAGGCTGGATCTCCAGATAGTCATAAAAGCTTGCTATCTGCTTTATCTCCTCATAGTTTCTGCCCTCGAGATAAGCCTGAATGACCTCGCCACGCTCGCAGGCACTACCGAGGATAAGACCCTCACGGTGTCTTACAAGCTCAGATTTTGGTATTCTCGGACGTCTTTTGAAATATTTAAGATTGGAGTCTGATATAAGCCTATACAGATTTTTCAGACCAGTGTTATTTCTTACGATAATAATTTGGTGATAAGTCGGCTTTGCAAGCACCTGATTTTCATTTGCAAGCAAGCTGTTGAGCATATCCACTGTTATAAGAATCAGAGGATACTGCTCCATGAGCATTTTCGACAGCCTTATGAATATCCCTGCAAGCACCTCTGCGTCATCACAGCCACGGTGGTGCTGAAAATCCCCAAGTCCGAAATGCTCCGCCACATAGTTGAGTTTATGCTTTTCAAGCTCCGGAAGCATTATCTGCGACATTGGCACAGTGTCTATAGAAGAGTATTTTATCTCAATGCCCTGTCTTTTTGCACAGGCGGATATAAAGCCCGTATCGAACTGAGAATTGTGCGCCACAAGAACAGGGTCGTCACCGATAAACTCCTTGAATTTAAGGAGAGCTTCCCTTTCGCTTGCACCGTCCTTTACCATATCGTCAGTGATGTGGGTGAGGTTTGAGATAAACTCAGGGATAGGTCTTTCAGGGTTCACGAAAATATCGAGCTTGTCCACAACTTCAAGATCTCTCAGTTTGACAGCGCCTATCTCGATGATCCTATCTTCATTAGGATTTGTACCCGTAGTTTCAAGGTCAAAGCAGATTATCTCGTCTGTAAGCTCACGCTTGTCCGTTCCACGGAATATCTTTTCGTCATTATTGACCTCGTATGACTCTATGCCGTAAAGAACCTTGAAGTCACCGCCGCCCTTGCGTATGCCGATACAGGTATTTCCGGCGTCAGGATAGCCTGAACGACACCATGGTCTGTTATGGCAAGGGCTTTGTGTCCCCATGAATAGGCTCTTTCCACAAGCTTGCCCGCAGGAGTGAGAGCGTCCATCATAGACATATTGGTATGGCAATGAAGCTCCACACGCTTATGCTCGCAGGTATCCTTTTCCTTTTCACGCTTTACGACCATAATGCTGTCAGGCTTGATGTTTATAGAGTGGTCGAAATCGTCCTCCTCTATCTCACCTGCCACGAGTATGGTCTTGCCAGCCTTAAGGTGTTCCAGCATTGCCTCAAGCACTGCCCTTTTCAAGCCTTTCATGTTTCTGAAATTCTTGTTTGAGCCTATGAACTTTATAGAGTTTGAGGAAGTATAGTCGGTAAAATTCAGGTGTGCTATAAGCATACCCGACTTTGTTTCCTTTGTTTCCACAGGTCCGAAAATATCGCCCCAGACCACCACACGTCCACGGTAATCCGCAGGGATATCTTTCATCTGCATCACCTGCTCGTTTCCTGATATTGGCGCACCCATAAGCACAAGGGCGTCATCGCACAGAAGCGAGAACCTTGTGAAGTCCACATTTGCAGTTCGGAAATCCACAGAAGCTCCACTTGCAGTATTAGTGGTAACAGCCGCCTTTTTCTCAGGCTGTGCAGGATCTATCTTCGGCACAGGGAGGGAGTTCAAAAACTCCTCCTGCTCACGCTGATGCTCTTCCATATCAGTTTCAAGCACACCTGTGAGCTTTATATCCGCCCTTACGGAAAAAAGCTCCATGGTGAGCGCAGGAAAAGCCGTTTCTATGCCCGCCTTTTTCAGCAACGCTTCGCCTCCGTGTTTTATATCCACGGTGAAAATGCCGTTTTCATAAACAGCCTCAGCGTTGTCAAAAAAGCCGTTCACAAGAGGAAATCTGCTTTTAAGAAACTTGCAAAGCTCAGGAAAATACTCCGCACAAAGCATATCAGGGGTATATTTGAGCTGCAAAATAAACTTTCCTGCTCCGAGAGCCGCCCTCATTTTCATTTCAAATTCCACTGTGCTGTCAAAAGGCACCAGCTTGTCAAAAGCCGCCTGACAGGTAAAAGTTCCGTTTTCTTCGTTATAGCCCAGCCTTAATATCCTGCCTTTTTCTATCACAGAGGGTATAAGCTCCTTATAGTTCTCAAAGAAGCTTTCAATGGTGTATGTATTCATTTATGGTATATCCTTTTAAAGTTTTTCTATTTCCGCCAGAAGCGCAGGCAAAGCCTCCTCCTCTGATACCTTTCTGAGCTTTTCACCGTGGCTGAATATCACCGCACAGCCGTCACCGCCTGCAATGCCGATATCAGCGTTGCCCGACTCGCCTATGCCGTTCACAACACAGCCCATAACGGCTATCTTGATATCCTTGTCTATATCCTTGGTGGCTTCCTCAACCTTTTTTGCAAGACCTATAAGGTCTATCCTAGTTCTTCCGCAGGTAGGGCAGGAAACTATCCTTACTCCGCCGCACTTGCCGATAGCCTTTAAAATATCCTTTGCGGCGTATATCTCTTTTACAGGCTCGTCGGTAAGTGAAACTCTTATAG
Source organism: Ruminococcus sp. AM31-15AC (assembly GCF_003462045.1). Classification (NCBI taxonomy): domain Bacteria; kingdom Bacillati; phylum Bacillota; class Clostridia; order Eubacteriales; family Oscillospiraceae; genus Ruminococcus; species Ruminococcus sp. AM31-15AC. Next base: position 61,134 of record NZ_QTYG01000009.1, read on the forward strand.
TTTCGCCTATGCCGTCGCACAGAAGCGAACCTATACCGATAGATGATTTTATAAGACCCATTCTCTCGGTGCCAGCCTCAGTTACTCCAAGGTGCAGAGGATAGTTACAGGTCTGTGCACACAGTCTGTATGCCTTTATCATAGTCGGCACGTCTGATGACTTTATAGAGATAACTATATCCTCAAAGTCGCACTGCTCCAAAATTCTCACATGACCCATTGCGCTTTCCACTAGGGCTTCAGCAGTTGGCGAGCCGTATTTCGCAAGAAGCTCCTTTTCCAGAGAACCGCCGTTCACACCTATCCTGATAGGGATATTTCTTTCACGACAGGCTTTAACCACTGCTTTCACCCTATCCATAGAGCCGATATTGCCGGGGTTAATCCTTATCTTGTCGATACCAGCTTCCGCCGCCGCAATGGCAAGGCGATAGTCAAAGTGGATATCCGCCACAAGAGGGATAGAGATCTTCTCTTTGATAGCAGGGATAAGCTTAACGGCTTCCATGTTCGGTATAGCCGCCCTGACTATCTCGCAGCCAGCCTTTTCAAGCTCCACAGCCTGCTTAACAGAGCCTTCTATGTCCGTAGACGGCACATTGAGCATTGATTGGATAAATATCTTTTTGCCGTCAAGGACAAGTCCTCCCACCTTGACAGGTCTTACGTTTCTCTTATTTTCACCTGACATAAACAGTTCCTCCTTTAAACAAGCTTGATAATATCGCTCACCGTTACCACTACCATAAGAAGCAACAGAGCCGCCATACCGATAGCGTGTACCATTCCCTCATGCTCAGGCTTGACAGGCTTACGGCGTACCGCTTCGATAATAAGAAACAAAAGTCTTCCGCCGTCAAGTGCAGGCAATGGCAAGAGATTGAAAATGCCGATATTTATGGTCATGAACGCACCCAGCGACAACATTGTGTCAATAAGTGACGACCAATCTATTTTACCTGACTGGCTGTCCCTTTCGCTGTCGATAACATTGTCGATAGTGTCAACGATACCCACAGGACCGCTGAGGTCTTTTATGGAATACTTTCCTCTTATAAGGTCGGCAAAGGAGATATAGATAAGTCTGCCGTCAGTACAGCCCTGCTTGAAAGACTGAGTTATCACAGAGCCGACGGTCACAGCTTTTGGTGCGACCTTGAAATCAATGTGCATGGTATTATCGTCCGTTGCAAAGGTGACATCTTTAAGCTCCACCTTTTTTCCGTCACGCTTCACCACCATATCGAACTTGCCGTCCTCATCGTTGCCAAACTGATAGGACATATCCATAGTAGTGAAAATCCTCATGCCGTTGACCTCGATTATCTCGTCACCCACCTGCAAGCCGGTCGATTGGGACATAGCGTTATCCTCAAACCACGATATAGTGGTGGTTGCGATGCCGTCAGACCTTGCGGTGCTGATACAAAGGATAATATATCCAAGCACAAGATTCATTATAACGCCTGCCACCACGATAAGCATTCTTTTTGGCAGGCTTTTATTACAAAACGCACCGCCGTCCTCGCTTCCGTTATCCTCGCCCTCCATGGCACAATAGCCACCTATGGGAAACACACGCCAAGCGTAAAGGGTATCGCCCTTTTTCTTTTTGATAATGGCAGGACCCATACCGATAGCGAACTCGTTGACCTTTACTCCGCTGGCTTTCGCCGCAATAAAGTGACCAAGCTCGTGTATTATTATGATAGCTTCAAAGATCAATATTGCAAATAATATACTCATTTTTTTACCTCGCATGAACACTCTGTGCGTTTGATTTACTGATGTTGTGGTAATTTATCTCCTATAGGGGAGCGGCGCAATTTCTGCTTTGCATAAATCCGACGTCCCGACCCCTCCGACATTTCGTCTGCAATCTCATTTGTGTTATCCACATAATGTTTTCTACATGAGCTCTTGATAATTCAAACCTCGCTCCTTCGAGCGGGCTGTCGAGGGCGCCAGCCCCTACAAATATTCGGGATAGTTTATCTTGCCGCAAGATCGCTTTGCTCGATGCTTTATTTTACTTTTTTCTGGTGATTTGCTTGGTCGGCTTTGCCATTCCTCACTCCTCACTCCTCACTCCTCACTTAAAAGCCGCTCCTCACTAAGCTCCGATAAGCTTCTTCGCTCTCTCCCTAGCCTTTCTATCCGCTTCCAGCACATCTTCCACACACTTTATCTCTTCCCGTGGTGTATTCTCGCAGACATTCATTACTATTCTGCCGATGTCAAGAAAATCTATCCTGCCGTCAAGAAAAGCCGCAACGGCTTCCTCATTCGCTCCATTCACTGCCGCAGGAAGATTTCCACCGATAGTGACAGCCTTTATACAAGCCCTAAGACAATCGAACGTATCATAGTCAGGCTTCTCGAAAGTGAGCTTTCCATAGTCTGTAAGGGACAGCTTTTTCACATCACACTCCACTCTCTCAGGATAAAGCAGAGCATACTGTATGGGTATTTTCATATCAGGCACGCCAAGCTGTGCGATAACAGAATTATCCTCATACTCCACCGCTGAATGTACAACGCTCTGTCTATGGACAACTATCTCTATTTGCTCAGGTCTGAGCTTGAAAAGCCACATTGCTTCGATAAATTCAAGACCCTTGTTCATAAGCGTAGCAGAGTCAATGGTTATCTTTCTGCCCATTGACCAATTAGGGTGATTAAGAGCCTGCTCAACTGTCACGCCCTCCAGGTCAGACTTTGTTTTGCCGAAGAATGGTCCGCCCGAAGCAGTAAGGATTATCCCTTTGAGCTTGTTGCCCTCGTTTCCCTGCAGGCACTGAAAGATAGCCGAATGTTCGCTGTCAACAGGATATATCTTCACTCCCCTTTCAGCCGCAGCCTTTATAACAAGCTCACCGCCTGCCACAAGTGTTTCCTTATTTGCAAGGGCAATGTCAGTGCCTTTTTCGATAGCCGTAAGGGTCGGCACAAGACCCACCATGCCAACGACTGAGTTGAGCATGATATCGACCCCGTCCATTCTTGCTATCTCTTTAAGTCCATCCATGCCTGTGGATATTTTTATGCCAGTGCACTGAGAAGCTTTTCTAGCTCTGCCTTTTTGTCCTCTCGGTAGATACACACACGCTCAGGCATAAGCTCTTTTGACTGAGCCGCAAGCTTTTCAACGTCAGAATTTGCCGCAAGCGCCTTTACTTTAATATTATGCTTTGCAGCCACTTCTAATGCCTGCGTGCCTATAGAACCCGTTGAACCGAGTATGGTCATTGTTTTCATTTATTGTCCCTCATCATATAAAATAAATTCAGGCAATTCCGCATAAAGATGGTTTGCAAGCGGTGTTGCCTTAATAACGCTTAAAAGGGGTAAGCCTAAGCCTGCCCCTAAAAGTCATAATTTTCTATTTAAGTATAAGCCCTGTGTGAACATATAGTACATAAAAGGTGCAACGAGCAGAACGCTGTCAAAGCGATCCATTATTCCACCGTGACCCGGCATTATGTTGCCATAGTCCTTTATACCTGTCTGTCTTTTTATCACCGAAGCTGTAAGGTCGCCCACAAGTCCGATAAGAGCCGCAAGCATACCTGCGATTAGAACGCCTAGATAGTGGATAGCTCGCCTTTAAGTACGAACTGATAGAACAGGCTTATTATAAGCATAAGAATACCATTTGAGATAACGCCGCCTATAAGGCCCTCCACAGTTTCTTAGGGCTTATCTCAGGGCAAAGCTTTGTTTTGCCGAAGAAAGTTCCTGCAAAATAAGCACCGCTGTCAGCCAGCCAAGCCGCTGCAAGAGTAAGAACTATCATAAACACGCCCTTGCCGCCCAAGCCTGCCATTGTGACCAAAATTGAGAATGAATATGGCAGAAGAATGCCCACGCCCAGCATGAAGAAAAACTCTGTATACTGGAATTTTGTATGCTCTTTAAGATAAAGCAGACACATTGCTATAACGAAAAGCCCCATGTAAAGCTTGTAGCTGAAAAAGTACAGCCAGCCGTGTCTGTAGAACACAGGCATGAAAGCGTCCACAAAGGCAAACGCACAGCAGGCAATGGTCTGATACTTATGCTCTGTCATTTTTGTCGCCCTGAATATCTCATATATTGCAAGTGCAGAAATTGCGCCCACCGCAATGTTGAACAGGAACGTTCCGTGTGCGATAAGCAGTATCACTGCGATAACAATGGCAACTGCCGCAGATTTAATACGGGTAGACATTTTTTACACCCCTCCAAATCTTCTGTTTCTTTCGCTGTATGCGATAACAGCCTTGTCAAGGTCGCTGCCTTTGAAGTCAGGCCATAGGATATTTGTGTAATAAAACTCCGCGTAAGCCGCCTGCCATATCATAAAGTTTGACAATCTTTGCTCTCCGCTAGGTCTTATAACAAGGTCAACAGGAGGTATCTCCTCAGTGTAGAGATTTCTCTCTATCATATCCATGGTGATATCCTCAGGCTCCAGCTTGCCTTCTTTCACCTGCTGAGCCAATGTCTTAGCCGCATGGCATATCTCGTCCCTGCCACCGTAGTTGATAGCAAGCACAAGGGTCATAGAGTCAAAGTCCTTTGAGTCCTCCTCAACGGAAGCCATTTTCCTTTGCAGATTTTCGCTGAGCCTTGTTCTGTCGCCTATAAAGCGCACCCTGATATTCTCCTCGATAAAGTCCCTGACCTCGTCAAGATACTTTTCAAAAAGATCCATAATCGCGTCTACCTCGTCCTTAGGTCTTTTCCAGTTCTCGGTAGAAAACGCATAGTAAGTTATATACTGTATTCCAAGCGCTTGGCGTGTCTTGTTATGGCACGAAAGGTCTTTGCGCCCTCTCTGTGTCCGAACTTTCGGGGCATGCCCCTCTTTTTCGCCCATCTGCCGTTGCCGTCCATGATAACGCCCACATGAACAGGCACAGACACGTTCTCACCAAGGCTTATCTTCTCATTCTTCGCCATGGCTTAGATAGAGAGTATCTCTTTTTCCTTTTCGGCAACGTGACCGTCAACTTCCTTAACGAACTTGTCAGTAAGCTTCTGGATCTCGTCCTCGCAGTCCTTAAGATCGTCCTCTGTGATCTCGTTGTTCTTCTTCATTGCCTTGAACTTTTCCATAGCGTCACGTCTGATAGAACGGATAGCGACCTTGCACTCCTCGCCCATTTTCTTGATGTCCTTAACAAGCTCCTTACGTCTGTCCTCAGTGAGCTGTGGGAAAGTAAGTCTTATAACAGTGCCGTCATTCTGTGGATTTATGCCGATATCAGAAGCCTGGATAGCCTTTTCGATAGGCTTGAGAGTTGACTTATCCCATGGCTGTATAACAAGCACTCTTGCCTCAGCAACAGAAACCGCTGCCATCTGTGTAACAGGTGTCATTGCGCCGTAATATTCTACCTGAACTTTGTTGAGTACGGACGGATTAGCTCTGCCTGCTCTGATGCCTGCAAAGTCCGAAAGCATAACGTTTATGGATTTTTCCATTTTTGTCTTAGCATTTTCCTTGATCTGTTTCATATTCAAACGATCCTTTCTTGATTATCTTTATTATTTTACGAGAGTGCCTATATTTTCGCCCATGCAAGCGTCATAAATATTGTCTGGTCTTGCAAGATCGAAAACGAGTATCGGGATATTGTTGTCCTTACACATTGCCGCAGCAGTTGAGTCCATTACCTGCAGACCCTTTGCAAGAATATCAGCAAATGTAAGTGTGTCATACTTAACAGCGTCAGGATACTTGTGAGGATCCTTATCATAAACGCCGTCTACCATGGTAGCCTTAAAGAATATGTCAGCCTCTATCTCAGCCGCTCTCAGTGCAGCAGCCGTATCAGTTGAGAAGAATGGGTTACCGGTGCCGCAGCCGAAGATAACTACTCTGCCCTTTTCAAAATGACGCATAGCCTTGTTTCTGATGTAAGGCTCAGCACCTGTGGCATAGAAATAGCTGTCTGTACTCTTACTTCAAGACCGCAGTTCTCAAGACCGTCTGCAACAGCAAGTGCGTTCATGGCAGTTGCGAGCATACCGATATGGTCGGCTCTTGTTCTGTCCATTGCACCGCTCGATCTGCCTCTCCAGAAATTGCCGCCGCCTACAACGATACCTACCTCAACGCCGGCGTCAACACATTTTTTTATGCTCTTGCCGAATGAGGTGATAACGTCATAATCAAGACCTATCTTCTTATCGCCTGCGAGAGCCTCGCCGCTTAATTTGAGCAATATTCTCTTATATTTAGGTTCCATATTTCAAAGCACTCCTTAACACATATTTCGTTGGAATTATCCATACTAATTATACAATATTTTCAGCAGATTGTAAAGAGGAAAAACGCCAAAATCAGCCCTTTATTATCTTCACAAAAAAGTTTCTTGTTCTCGGTCCGTCAAACTCAGCGAAATAGATACCCTGCCAAGTGCCGAGAAGAAGTTCGTTATCGTCGATGATAACAGTTTCCGAAGCACCAACACAGCTTGACTTCATATGAGCGTCAGAGTTTCCTTCAGCGTGACGGAACTGCGGTCTGTTCGGAAATGTTTCCTCCAAAGCGTAAAGAAGATCCGTCTTTACGTCGGGGTCGGCATTCTCATTTATGGTTATCGCCGCCGTGGTGTGGGGACAGAATACCACAGCAATGCCGCTTTGCACTCCTGATTCTGTTACAGCCTGCCTTACATAGCTCGTGATATTGTAAAGCCCTCTGCGTTCTGTCTTGATAGTGTATCTTTTAAGCATATGTATCCGTCCTTTCAACGGTCGCTTTCCTAGCTCAGGAAAGTTGACTCAGTTTCATTTCTGTTCGGTCTGCCCATAAGATTTTTGATAGCGTTAGCCGCAGGCTCACCCTCAAAAAGCACCTTTGCAAGCTGCTCTGTGATAGGCATTTCAATGCCCATTCTCTTTGAAAGCTCCCATGCGTTTTTGGTGCAAACATAGCCCTCAACAGTGCCGACCTGTCTTACAGCCTCCTCAGGGGTAACTCCCTTGCCTATGAGGATACCAGCACGGCGGTTTCTGCTGTGCATTGAACAGCAGGTAACGATAAGGTCGCCTATGCCGCTAAGTCCGCCAAAGGTTTCAAGCTTTGCGCCCATTGCAACTCCAAGACGTGATATTTCTCTGATACCCCTTGTCATAAGTGCAGCCTTTGTGTTGTCACCAAGTCCAAGGCCGTCGCACACACCTGCCGCCAAAGCAATGACGTTTTTCAGCGAACCGCCTATCTCGCAGCCCATAACGTCATCATTAACATACACTCTGAACGTATCGTTAGAAAGAGTGTTCTGTATATAATATGAAACTTCCCTGTCGTCAGAAGCAGTAACAACAGTAGTGGGAACTTTTCTTGCCACTTCCTCTGCGTGTGACGGACCGGTAAGCACCGCAACATGATTGTTCGGAAAGCACTCTTTCGCCACACAGCACATAGTTTTAAGGCTTCCGCCTTCAAGACCCTTTGCCGTGTTCACAACTATCGTTCTGCTTTCAAGATAAGGCACAACGCTTTCGCAAACCTCTCTGAGGAAAGGTGAAGGTATGCCAAGTATCACCATGTCTTTATCCTTAACACAGCTTATATCCGTTGTAAGCTCAATAGTCTTGTTCACCTGAACGCCAGGGAGCTTTGCTTTAAGCTCGCCTGTTCTCTTGATAGCATCTATCTCGTACTGAAACTTTGACCATACTGTTACTTTATGCCCTGCATTGTCGCACATTATTGCCAGTGCAAGACCAAATCCGCCTGAACCAAGTATAGTAATATCTGCCATAATAAAACCTCCCTTACGCCTTTTTCTTGCTTCCGAATTTGTTTTCGGTGCCGTTCATAAGGCGTTTAATATTAGGTCTGTGCATATAAATGATAAGCAGACCGATAGCCGTTGCCATAAGAGTATTTGCAAGAACGCCGTCGCCCTTGATTATAAAAAGCTGAACGATAGGCGTAAAAACAGGATATGCGATAGCGGCGCATATAGAACCTACAGACACGTATTTTGTTGCCGCAAGCACGATAGCGAAAACAGCCACTGAGAAAGCACAGGTCAGAGGGTCGATAGCGATAAGAGTCGTTGCCGCAATAAGAACGCCCTTTCCACCGTGAAAGCCATAGAATACCGGGAAAATATGTCCAAGCATTACAAAAAAGCCCGCAAGATATCCGATAAACTTATCGTCATGAAAAAATGTCACGCCGAAACCGTTTGTCACCACAAGACGGCAGATAACTACCGCAAGCACGCCCTTTGCAAGATCGCACAACAGAGTTGCCGCCGCAGGCCCTTTTCCGAATACTCTCAGAACATTGGTCAAACCTGCGTTGTTGCTTCCGTAATCACGGATATCCTTATGCTTTAAAACTCTGCACACGATTATGGCAGAATTAAGACTTCCGAACAGATAGGAAAAAATTATAGTGAATGCCAGACTTAAAAATATGTCCACAAAATAACCTCCAGAATTTTATTTAACGTCGTCCTTGTCACGCTCTCTTATCTTGAAAACGATAGGCGTGCCCTCAAGTCCGAAGGTCTCTCTTATCTGATTTTCAATATAACGCTGATAGGAAAAATGATACAGATCGGCTCTGTTTACAAAAAACACGAATGTAGGCGGTTTGGTAGAAACCTGCGTCATGTAGTATATCTTCAGCCTTCTGCCCTTGTCAGACGGTGGCTGTACCCTTTGGGTAGCATATGCGAGAACATCGTTAAGTCTGCCTGTCGGTATTCTAATAGAGTTCTGCTCTGCAACGAACTTGATAGTATCAAAAAGCTTGTCCATTCTAAGACCTGTTTTTGCAGAGATGAACACAAAAGGCACATAGCTCATGAAGCTGAAATCGTCCTGAAGCTTTTTCTGGAACTCGTTCATGGTGTTGGTTTCTTTCTCGATAGCGTCCCACTTGTTCACCGCAACAACGCAAGCCTTACCCTTTTCGTGAGCATAACCTGCCACCTTTGAATCCTGCTCAGTAAAGCCCACAGTTGCGTCAATAACGATAACCGCAACATCGGCTCTGTCTACAGCCATATAAGCCCTCAACACAGAGTATTTCTCAATAGTCTCAAGCACCTTTGACTTACGTCTGATACCGGCCGTATCTATGAAAACGAACTTACCCTTTTCATTTTCCACAACCGAATCAGTAGCGTCACGGGTAGTGCCTGCGATATTTGATACGATAACACGTTCCTCACCGCATATCTTGTTTATTATAGAGGACTTTCCAACGTTAGGCTTGCCGATAACAGCGACCTTTATCGAATCATCGTCATCGTCCTCTTCATTTTCCTCCGGAAGATATTTCAGCACCTCGTCAAGGAGATCGCCCGTTCCGTGACCATGAACAGAAGAAACAGGAAACGGTTCGCCCAAACCGAGATTATAGAACTCATACAGCTCCATAGGCGGTTCGCCCACATTATCCACCTTGTTCACACAAAGCACGATAGGCTTGCCCGATTTCAAAAGCATCTGTGCCACCTCATAATCAGTGGCAGTAACTCCGCATTTCAGGTCAGTCACAAGAATGGTGACATCAGCTTTCAGTATAGCAAGCTCCGCCTGTCTGCGCATCTGAGCAAGGATAATATCATCAGACTCAGGCTCGATTCCGCCCGTGTCAACCAGCATGAACTCGTGTCCGAGCCATTCGCACCTTGCATAAATCCTATCTCTTGTGACGCCAGGGGTATCTTCAACTATAGAAAGTCTTTGACCGATAAGCTTATTAAAAAGAGTAGACTTACCAACATTAGGTCTGCCCACTATCGCAACGATCGGCAATGACATATATATCGACCTCATTTCATATAAATTTGCACATTGATACATCATATAGTATAACACAATTTCTCACGTTTTGTCAACCATACGAGAAATACAGCACCCACATTACATAGATTTTTACTACAAATATGTAGAAGCAAACAGCGTTTGCCCGCCTTTTTCACTGCTACAACAAAAAAGAGCAGAACGGCCTAAGCCATTCTGCTCTATGCGCTTATCAAAAATTATGCTTCCTTCTTGATAACCTCTACGCCCTTATAATAACCGCAATTCTTGCAAACCTTGTGTGGTGAAGTAAGCTCACCGCAGTTAGAACATTTACAAAGTGCAGGTGCGTCAAGCTTCCAAACTGCTGAACGTCTCTTGTCACGTCTAGCCTTGGATACTTTTCTCTTTGGTACTGCCATTCTGGCACCTCCTCGTCAGTAAAATCATTATAGTCTGTTCAGCTATTTCCCGTCAAGAGCAGTTACATTTGCCCTCATTCAAATCCTGTCCGCAAACGTAACACAAACCCTTGCAGTCATCCCTGCAAAGAATTTTTGTAGGCAGCTGTAACAACAAATCTGAAATAGCTAATTCGTCCAGATCAAGAGTATTATTTTCGCAGACCACATAATCGTCTCTGTCGCTTTGAACACTTCTCACCAGAGTGTGTTCAAAGTCATAAACATACTCCCTGCTGAACTCCTTTAGACATCTGTCACAGGTGTGATCCATAGTAAAAACAGTCTTGAACCTGAGCGTTACCACCCCTGCCCTGTTCTCTATCTCACCTGTTACCGCAACGGGCGATGCAAAAGAATATCCGCCATACTCCGACAGCTTGTCTGCTGTTATGGAATAATCGATCGTTTTTCGCTCTCCGATTATATCGAAAAGTTCCTTCAACTGTACATTCATACTTGCACCTCAAACATCACAAATTCCATTATAACCTGAGAAACGTGATTTGTCAATACTTTTTTTCAATTTTTTCGTTTTTGCTATCAAAATACCAATAAACGAAGCGCAAAGCCTTACTTGATGAAAGCCTTTACCTTTGCAGGCAGCTCGTCAACGTCAGCAGATACTGTGAAAGTAACGTTTACGTCCTTTGTGAGAACTGCTACCTTTTCAAGCATATTGCCAAGAGCGTCATAATCTCTGCCGCCGATCTTCAGGATACCGTCAACGAAAACTTCCTGAATGTCATAGTTGCCAGCCATCAGACCTGCAACAAAGCCATAGAAGCTGTCAAAGCTGTTGATACCGTATTCTTCAGCGTCAGCCAATCTTACATTATGAGGAAGGTCATAGGTAAGCTGCATACCTCTTTCGATGCAAACAACGTTGCCTGTAGCATTTTCAGCAGCCTTCTTGATAGAATCAACAAGTATCTTAGTCTTGCCTGTGCCCTTTTTACCTGGAATCAAATTAATCATATAAACTCTCCGTTCCGCTTATTAAAGCATTTATTTTAAGAGCAGACCCCCAAAGGGGAAACGCTCAAAATTTCCTTTTGTTCTGCCTTTAGGATATTAGCCCAGCTTAGCCTCGAGTTCAGCCTTCTGTGACTCATAACCCGGCTTGCCGAGAAGAGCGAACATATTCTTCTTGTAGCTCTCAACGCCCGGCTGATTGAATGGGTTTACGCCAAGCATATAACCTGAGATAGCACAAGCCTTCTCGAAGAAGTAGATCATCTCGCCAAGGTTTTCCTCGTCAAGCTTATCAACATCTATAACGATATTAGGAACGCCGCCCTCAGTGTGAGCAAGGATAGTACCCTGATATGCCTTTTCATTTACAACTGACATATTCTGATTTGTGAGGAAGTTAAGTCCGTCAAGATTATCCTTATCAGGCTCCAAGAACAGGTCGCTCTTAGGTGTCTTGATGTGCATAACTGTCTCAAACATAAGTTTTGAGCCGTCCTGAATGAACTGACCAAGTGAGTGCAGGTCTGTAGAGAATGTAGCGGCAGATGGGAATATACCTTATCGTCCTTGCCCTCGCTCTCGCCGAACAGCTGCTTGAACCACTCGCCCATCATTGTGAATGAAGGGTCATATGAAACGAGCATCTCAACGCTCTTGCCTTTTCTGTAGAGAATGTTTCTGAGTGCTGCATACTTATAGCAATCGTTGTTATCATCAGCAGAATACTTCTTCATACCCTCTCTTGCACCAGCCATGAGCTTGTCGATATCACAGCCTGCTGCTGCGATAGGGAGAAGACCAACTGCTGTAAGAACTGAAAATCTTCCGCCAACGTCATCAGGAACAACGAATGTCTCATAGCCCTCTTCGTCAGAAGCTGCTTGAGAGTACCCTTAGCCTTGTCTGTTGTGGCGAAAATTCTTGTCTTAGCCTCTTCCTTGCCATACTTATCTTCAAGAAGCTTCTTGAAAATTCTGAAAGCAAGTGCAGGCTCAGTTGTTGTGCCCGACTTTGAAATTACGTTTACGCAGATATCTCTGCCCTCGCAAATTGAAAGCACTTCATTGAGGTAAGCCGAACTGATATTGTTTCCGACAAAATAGATGTCAGGAGTATCCTTCTTAAGATTGTTGTAGAATGGCGACTTGAGCAGCTCGATAGCAGCTCTTGCACCAAGATAAGATCCGCCGATACCGATAACGATGAGAACATCGCACTTTTCCTTGATCCTTGCGGCAGCAGCCTTGATCCTTGCAAATTCTTCCTTATCATAATCTTCAGGGAGTGTTACCCAGCCGAGAAAATCATTTCCCAGACCGTTTCTGCTTACAAGAGTGTTATGAGCGGCAGTTACCTGCGCAGCCATACCCTCGTATTCATGTTCACTCACAAAACCCTCAAGATACTTTGTGTTAAGCTTTAATGACATTATCCTTCATTTCCTTTCCTTACCTGTCGGAGAGCGTGATACCATAAAACACGTTTCTCCGTTAATACTAGATAAATTATACTATATTTTTGTGAACATTTCAAGAGTTTTATAAAGCGAAATCATCTTTTGTGCATTTTGAACAAATCTCTCATTGCATACTCAGCAGATTGTACACAAGCTTTTTTATGCCGCAGATAAAATTCATTTTCTTCACCTCTTTGCAGGCGACTATCTTTCCCTCTAATATCACCTCACCGCCCATGGTGTATCTTATTTCTCCCGCAGTTTCGCCATTTTTCACAGGTGCGTCAAGCTTCTCCTCTGCCGTATAATCGCACTCCACCATACGATATGTTCCCCTTGGTATAACTATAGGATAAAGCCCCTCGGGAGCAAGCTCCACAGAAAGCTCCTCTCCTCCGCACACCACAGTTTCCTTTACCATATCCTCAGGAAGTTCAGGGGTGTATATCTCATATGTATCGAACGCCAAGTTCAGAAGTTTCTTAGCCTCAGCATTCATATTCTCCTGCGAATCACAGCCGTTAAGCACTACGCATACTGACATATCCCCTTTTTCAGCCGTTGCCGCAATACAGCTCCCAGCCTTTTCACTTCCCCACGCTTTCATGCCTGTTACGCCCTTGTAAGTACGCACAAGCCTATTAAGATTTACAAGCTCCGCCTTGCCGTCTCTCACAGTGTCAAGCCAGCAGGTAAGGTAAGGAGTGAGATTTTTGTATTTTGCAAGCTCGGAACAAAGCAAAGCCGTGTCCTTCGCCGTTGTAACATTGCCCTCTCCCATGCCGGTACAATCAGTGTAAACAGTACCATTCATGCCAAGCATTTTCGCACGGCTGTTCATAAGCTCCACCGCCTTGTCTGCCGAGCCTGCCACCTTTTCCGCAAGTGCTGCACAGCCGTCGTTTGCATTGCCTGCCGACACTGATTTTATAAGTTCCTCCACAGATATCTTCTCTCCCTTGTCAAGCCATATCTGGCTTCCCTGCTGAGAGTTGGCATACTCCGACACCACTGACGTGTCGCTCATGGAAAGCTCACCGCTGTCTATCTTTTCTGCTGTGAGCAAAAGCACCATGAGCTTCGCATAATGACCGCACTCACACTGCTCCTGCGGCTCTTTTTCAAAAAGCACCCTGCCTGTGGTCATCTCCGTCACCACTGCAGACCTAGCCGTAAGCCCCTCTATAATATCGCTCACCGCCACAGTGTCCGCAGGCACAAAGTCCTCCGCTGACAGCGCACCTGCTTTTTCTTTTCCCTCCGCCAGCGAACACACCATAAACACTGCCACCGCCGCACATAACACTGCCGAGCATATTTTCCTTAATATTTTCACATTTTCCACCTCTCACATATACTATTTTTATATTTATATTCACCCTGTCCCGAAATTAGCATTATGCCCCGAAATGTTTCCGGAAACTCATTTGTAAATAGTTGCAGGAATTTGTTAAATAACTGTTACAACTCTTGAAATAAATATGGGAGTGTGCTATAATGTATTCTATAGAAATGTGTATTTTATAAGCGAAATATTTATATGAGGTGATTTAACAATGACAGAAATGGAACTTTACAAGCTTTGGTGTGAAAAGGCTGTTGACGATCCTGATCTCCAGACAGAGCTTAAATCTATCGAGGGCGACGAGGCTGCAATTCAGGACAGATTTTACAGAGATCTTGAATTTGGCACAGGCGGACTCAGAGGAGTTATCGGTGCAGGCGCATACAGACTTAATGTTTACACTATCAGACGTGCAACACAGGGTCTTGCAGACTATGTAAACGGCGCATTTGAAAACGGCAGCGTAGCTATCGCATATGACAGCCGTATCAAGTCTGACAAGTTCGCAAAGGAAGCTGCTGCGGTTCTGGCTGCAAACGGCATAAAGGTATACATCTATTCAGAGCTTATGCCGACTCCAATGCTTTCATGGGCTGTAAGAGAGCTTAAATGTCAGGCAGGTATCGTTATAACTGCATCACACAATCCTGCAAAGTACAATGGTTACAAGGTATACGGCGAGGACGGCTGTCAGATCACACTCGATGTTGCAAACACAGTTATCGGCAAGATCAACGCAGTTGAGATGTTCGGCGGTGCAAAGGTAATGGACTTTGAGGACGGTATCAAGTCAGGCAAGATCGAATACATCAAGCAGGAAGTTATCGACAAGTATCTTGACAAGGTAGCACAGCAGGGCGTACATACTGACCTCGTAGCAGACAGCGGTCTGAAGGTAGTATACACTCCTCTTAACGGTACAGGCAACAAGCCTGTAAGAGCTATCCTTAAGAAGATAGGCATAAAGGAAGTAACAGTAGTACCTGAGCAGGAAAATCCTGACGGAAACTTCCCTACCTGCCCGTTCCCTAACCCTGAGATAAAGGAAGCCCTTGCAAAGGGACTTGAGCTTTGCAAGACAGTAAAGCCTGATCTTCTTCTTGCAACAGACCCGGACTGTGACAGAGTTGGTATCGCAGTACCTGACCCAGAGGGCAACTATGTTCTGTTCAGCGGAAATGAAGTAGGTGCAATGCTCCTCAAATATATTTGTCAGGAAAGAACAGCTCTTGGCACAATGCCAAAGAACCCTGTAGCTGTTAAGACTATCGTAACAACAGACATCTGCAAGAAGATAGCAGCAGAATACAATGTAGAGCTTAGAGAAGTTCTCACAGGCTTCAAGTTTATCGGCGAGCAGATCGGTTTCCTTGAGAAAGAGGGACAGGACGACAGATATATCTCGGATTTGAAGAGAGCTATGGTTATCTTGCAGGCTCATATGTAAGAGATAAGGACGCAGTTGTAGGCTCAATGCTCATTTGTGAAATGGCAGCATTCTACAGAACAAAGGGTATCTCACTGCTTCAGGCAAGAGAAGATATGTACAAGAAGTACGGCAACTATCTCCACAGCCAGAAGTCATTCCAGTGCGAGGGTGCAAGCGGAATGGAGAGAATGAAGGAGATCATGACTGATCTGAGAGCTAATCCACCTAAGGCTATTGGCGGACTCAAGGTAGTAGACATAGCAGATTATCTTGCATCTGAGGAAACAAACCTTGAAACAGGCGCAAAGACAGTTCTTACACTTCCAAAGTCAGATGTTATCGCATTCAAGCTTGAGCAGGGTGCAAGTGTAATAATCAGACCTTCCGGCACAGAGCCAAAGATCAAGGCATACTACACAACTATCGGCGACACAAGAGCTGATGCAGAGGCACAGGAAGAAAAGCTTATTGAAGATTTCAAGGGCATTCTTGGTTTCTAATAATTACTGTATATAGCGAAAGGCGTTGTAAAAAAACAGCGCTCAAAGAGCCGAGATTTCCTGCTTTTGGGAAATCTCGGCTCTTTTTTATGCCAGATCGCAAAAATAACTATTTTGGCTGAATTTTGGGTACAGCAAACACAGCGGCACAAAAACTGCGTTTTTGCCGTGTTGAAAATCTAGAAAATATTCTAAATTTATGCCGCTTTTTTTATTGCAGGCTTTTTCAAGTGGAATTTATGAAGATTAAAACCACAGCAAATCATCGCAATTTCTAAATTCAAGGCTTTTGATCCTCTTCTGCGGGCTCTGGTATATGACCTGTTCCACTTGATAATGCCATTTGCACCTTCCGACTGGATACTTCGGTTCATACGCAGCAGTGCTCCGTGAATGCTGTTCAGGTTGCAGAGAACTTCCTTGTGAAACTTTGTCAGTTCTTCATTCAAGCGAATTTTACGGTTTC
>NZ_QTYG01000090.1:0-4041 GCF_003462045.1 Ruminococcus sp. AM31-15AC
AGTTTTTCGGTCAGCTATCTTGCCATATTTATAGCGGTACTGCTGGCGTTCTGCTTTATCGCCATAAGAAAATTCAATTACGACAATGTTGCAGAGATAGCAAGTTAGGAAGTTAGGGGGACAAAATGGATATCATCAATGTAAATGACGTATGCCTTACGCTTGGCAAAGCGGAGATACTAAAGCATATAAATGTGTCATTTGAGGAGGGCAAGATACACGGACTTATCGGCAGAAACGGCAGCGGAAAGACAATGCTGATGAAGTGCATATGCGGCTTTATCAAGCCCACGAGCGGTGAGATTATCGTTGACGGCAAGCAGGTGGGCAAGGACGTTGACTTTCCGAAAGATATGGGTATAATTATCGAAACGCCGGGGTTTATACCTTACTATTCGGGCTACAAGAACTTAAAGCTTCTTGCGGGGCTGAACAACAAGATCGGCAAAGATGAGATAAAAAGCAGTATGAAACAGGTAGGACTTGATCCCGACCTCAAGCGACACGTCCGCAAATACAGCCTTGGTATGCGGCAGAGGCTTGGTCTGGCACAGGCTATTATGGAAAATCCGAAGATACTCATTCTTGACGAGCCTTTCAATGGTCTTGACAAGGACGGTGTAAAAGAAATGCGTGAGTACCTGCTTTCATACAAAGAGCAGGGTAAGACTATCCTTATCTGCTCTCATTCGGCGGAGGATATCTCCGTGCTGTGCGATACTGTGCATGAAATGGATAAGGGAGTGATAAGTGAGATCAAGGGGTGAGTGGTCTGCTTGTATGTGTTTGCTTTTATACGAATAATTTACGACTGTGCTAACGTAAAAGAAAGGATATTTTTATGAAAAAAGAACCAATTTTAGCTATATGCTATGACTTTGATAAAACATTATCTCCTGATGATATGCAGGCTCAAGGCTATATACAATCTATTGATTATGAAGTTGCAGACTTTTGGAAGGAATCAAATGAGCTTGCAAAAAACAATGATATGGATCAGAACCTTGCCTATATGTACATGATGTCCACTCGCTCAAGAGGTAAGGTTTTATTTACAAGGGACACTTTACATGAACAAGGAGGTAAAGTGAAACTTTTTCCCGGTGTTGATACTTAGTTTGACAGAATTAATGAATACGGAAGAAATAAGGGTGTATCCGTAGAGCATTATATCATTTCATCAGGTCTTAAAGAAATGATTGAAGGTACAGAAGTCGCCGAAAAATTTACAAAAATATATGCCAGTTCTTTTTATTTTGACGATGCTGGGGTTGCGGTATGGCCCGCACAGGTGGTGAATTATACTAACAAAACACAATTTTTATTTAGAATTGAAAAAGGAGTACTTGATATAAACGATCAAGGGGTCAACTCATTTTTCCAGCCGAATCAATATCGTGTGCCGTTCAGAAATATGATATATATATAGGAGACAGCGATACTGATATTCCTTGTATGAAACTTGTCAATACAAATGGAGGTCACTCTATTGGTGTATATAATTCTGAAACCAAGGATAAGTCAAAAGTGTTTAGGATGCTTGACGAAAAAAGGATAAAATACTATGTGCCAGCAGATTATAATGAGAATTCCCAATTAGAGCAACTAGTAAAAATGATTATAGACAGAACTATTTCTAATGAAATGTTGGAAGAATTTTATTTTGAATGTGTTTCAGAAAAAGACAAAGAAATCAAAGGTCAAAGTGAAGAAACAATTAAAATAGATGGCTTGATAAATCGTCTGGAAGATAGTATGAGCTTTGCTAACACGCATGATATAATTTCAAAGCTCAGAGTATATGAGAATTTGACAGATGAGCAGAAAACTAAACTGGTTAAAATTGCACTAAATAATAATCAGGTTACATATATTTTAAAAGATAAAGACGTTAAAAAATTTTACGAAGCAGTTTGTAAAAATTATAACGATGATGACGCAAGAAAGGTTATAGCGATATTAAATTCCAAGTAAGTTTAGATGAAAACATACAGCATAAATTCTGTTGTCTATAATTTTTTGCGTATTCAAATTAAACCAATGAACCTTCCAGATGATTGGTTCAATATATTGAACTTTTAAAATCATTGCATTTGACCGAACAAATGCGACTGAACTTTTATTAAAGCAAAAAAGTTCTCTAAAAATTCGTTTATGTT
Organism: Ruminococcus sp. AM31-15AC; assembly: GCF_003462045.1. Classification (NCBI taxonomy): domain Bacteria; kingdom Bacillati; phylum Bacillota; class Clostridia; order Eubacteriales; family Oscillospiraceae; genus Ruminococcus; species Ruminococcus sp. AM31-15AC. Next base: position 2,160 of record NZ_QTYG01000090.1, read on the forward strand.
AAATTAATAACGTTTTGACATAGGGGGTATCTCACAGTGCGACGGCGAAAACGCACATCTTACCCCCGTGTCAAAATCAAATCTCCTGTGCAAAACAATGAAAATGGACCATGACTATTGACAAACGTATTAAAATGCGATACCATAAGAATGAAGAATAATATAGGCTCGTAAAGATTTTAAAAGTCTTTGCGAGCTTTTTGTTTTGAATATAAATTTCGCTATGTTCAGTGACAATAACAGAAACTTGAAAACAGAATTGGAGGAATGATAATTTGAAAAAACTTAGCACAAGATCCTGCGAAGAAATAATGACAACTGTGTACAAGCCTGTTGAGTTCGTTATAGACGGCTTGCTTGCACAAGGTCTGTATATTTTAGCAGGTGCACCAAAGGTCGGAAAATCTTGGCTGGCACTGGATATGTGCCTGTCAATAGCGAAAGGGAAAAAAAAATTTAGGTCTAAAAACTTCACAAGGAACTGCTCTGTATCTGTGTTTAGAGGACAGCTACGCAAGAATACAAAACAGGCTCTATGAGCTGACCGATGAACCAACTGAAATGCTTTACTTCTCTGTTATGTCTGACCCGATAGGAGGCGGTCTTGAAGAGCAGATCGAAGGCTTTATGAGTGAACATCGTGATCTGAAAATCGTTTTTATCGACACTCTGCAAATGGTTCGTTGTTCAACAGATTCAAGCTATGGTTCAGACTACAAAGACCTATCCGTTCTGAAAGCTCTTGCAGACAAGCTTGAGATAACTGTCATAGTGGTTCATCACACAAGAAAATGCAAAGACAGCGACCCATTCAATATGATCTCAGGTTCGACAGGACTGAGCGGCTGTGTAGACGGAAGTATGGTTCTGATCGAAACAAAACGTGGCAGCCGTAATGCAAAACTTTATTGTGTAGGACGTGATATTGAAAACGCAGAAATTAATTTGCAGTTCGATAGTGATTTGAAAAAGTGGGTCGTTACCGATGAGCCGACCGCTCCAAAAAGTAAGGACAACATTTTTCTTGCGGCATTGTATGTTTACATCAAAAAGAAAATTGATTTTTCAGGTACGGCGTCAGAACTTGTAAGTGAACTAAAAGAAATCACGCAAGAACAATTCTATCCAAACAGAGTTACAAGAGATCTGGTTCAGAACGGCTACACACTCAGAAAGTATGAGATAAATTTTCAGTACAAGCGAACTAGAAACGGCAGGCTGATAATTCTTCATTACGACCGTGAGCGTGACAGTAGTGACAGTAAAAACACTAGCGAAGTTACGTCAACAAGCTAACTTCAAAAGTGTGAAAAGCCTTGAAATTACTTGCTTTGCGAGGTGTGACGGTAAAAGTTAAATCAATGTTTACTGTCAACCCAAATCAGCGAACGTGGGGCGATTTGCGGGCTTGTAATTTTAGTCGAGTAGATCAAGCAGAAACGCATCAAAACCCCACACAAGCGATTTGTGAGCCGATGTGGGCGATAGAATCAACCAAAATAAATTGTCAAAGCGAATAGCCAGTTTGAGACCTTCGGCAATCTGCACAAATACCTGATACGCAGAAGTTAAAGTAAACCGAATTATTCTCTTGCAAGTTAAAGTTTCGGGGTCACAGCCCCCGAAACACTCACAGCGGACGAGCAAAGCTCGCCGCAAAAGTGCCGAAAATACGCAGTTTCAGCAAAATGATTGTGTAATCCTGTATAATAAAACTTGACACATACAAAACAATCAAAGTATAATAAAAACAAAGGAGTGTGTCATCAATGGGAACAGGAAAACAATATGATGAAGAGTTTAAAAAGCAGGCAATAAAGCTCGCAAAGGAGATTGGCACCAAGGCAGCAGCAGATGAGCTGTGCATCCCCAAAGGGACGCT
>NZ_QTYG01000091.1:0-3930 GCF_003462045.1 Ruminococcus sp. AM31-15AC
TTGCTGTTCCGACCTTGGTGTTGTTTGAATAGGAAACTGTGTAATCTGTACCATTCTTCAAAGTTTTGCCGTTTAGCTTGACCGTTACACCAGGCTTCTTTGCCTTGCCGTCATATGCGTAGGTCGAAGTGGAAAGTGTCACGCTTGCCTTTGAGATGCTAATTCTTGAAAGTGCAGGAATTTCAGCCGTTTCAAGAACTTTCTTGCAGACTGTACATTCCTTGTGCTTTGAGCCTTTAACTCCGATAGAAGCCGTTTTGTCGATTATCCAACCGCTTGACTTGTGACCTGTGGCAGTTATCGTTGTCTGTGCCTTGATAACAGCACCGCAAACTGAGCAATGTGAGCCGTCTGTTTTGCCTGCGGTGGTGCAAGTAGCAGGGTAGCCCTTGTCGGTAACTGCGGTGTGACCCTTTGCAGGAAGCTTTTCTGTAACTGTCGTATTGCACTTTGTGCAAGTCTTTATAGCAGTACCCTCGGCTGTGCAGGTCGGCTGTTTTGTGACAACAGCGTTGCCGTAGCTGTGACCTGTTGCTTTAGTTGTGTTGTCCTTGTATGAAGCACCGCAAACTGAACACTTGTGGAGCGTGTATCCGTCAGCAGTGCAAGTAGGTGCAACAACTGTGCCAGCATATTTGTGTGAAGTCTTTGCTATAGTTTCTGTAACTGTAGCATTGCACTTTGTGCAAGTCTTTGTTTTTGTACCCTCTGATGTGCAGGTCGATTGTTTTGTTACAACAGAATTTCCGTAGCTGTGACCTGTTGCTTTTGTTGTGCTATCCTTGTATGAAGTACCGCAAACAGAACACTTGTGGAGAGTGTAGCCGTCAACTGTGCAAGTAGGTGCAACAACTGTGGTTGTGTAGCTGTGGGAAAGCTTTGCAATTGTTTCTGTTACTGTTGCTCCGCACTGTGTACAAGTTTTTGTTTTTGTACCCTCTGATGTGCAGGTCGGCTGTTTTGTGACAACAGCGCTGCCGTATGTGTGGCTCGTGCATCCGCAGGTGAGTTTGTATGTCTTTGCTACAGACGGATTGTATGTAGGATAAATTTTTACAGTGAGTGAACCGCCGTTTTTGAATGTGATACGTCTGATATCATTAGCATAGTTTTCAAGCTTATTTACACTTACCATACTGCGATCAGAAAATTCAACTGTGTAGTCTGTATCGTCATAAAGCCAGAAATCAATGCTGTCGCCCACACTGAACTGAGTTTTGCTCAATACGCTTGAAAAGGACGTATTCGAAAGGTCTGTGCGCCAATAAACAGTGGTAGAGGTCGGAACTGTGAACTTATTCACATAGCCGCAAGACTTGCAGGTCTGTGTTACAGTGCCGTCAGTTTTTGATGCGTACTTTGTTTCGTAGTCATGACCTGTTTTGACGTCAACCGTCTTTATATCGTCAAGATTTGAAAGGTTCAGGGAGTTGAAGGTCACGTTATTTTTATCGTAAACATACCAAACGGCTCTGCCATTTTTGATAACAGGCTGGCAATCTGAAAGGCTTCCCTCAAAGGTGTGTATACTGCCGTTTACTGTGCCGTCAGCGTTTAGCTTTACACAGCTTACCTTTGTATCTCTGGCCCACAACAGCAAAAAGCTGTTATCATTTATCTTCACAAGCTGTGGAGCAGAAGCCGAGTCTGTACCCTCTGCATAAGAAGTTATCTTATTGAGCTTGTTTGTGGAAAGGTCCTTTGAAACAGCGGAAACGTAGACGTTTCGTGTTTTTGACGTATTGATATAGTCAAGGTCAACTGTACTCTGTGCCACTATATAGCTTGATGATGACACATCAAAGCCGCCTATAGCCGCACCTGTATAGTTATAGTGACCGGAGGTATATTCAGGGTATGTTACAACGTCGATATTGCCGCCCTTTTCATAATAGCTTGGGAAGAATTTGCCTGTGGTAAAATCAGAATTATACTTCACCAGAACAGCAGAACGCGGATGAGCGTCACCATGGTCGAGGGCGACTATATGGGTGCCGTCGGTTTTTATAAACTGATTGAAGGAGTGGCTCACATAGCCATACTCAACATTCATGACGCCGGTATACGAATCAGTGATAGTCATTGACGGTATATCGACTTCAATGGTAACATTAGACTGATGATTATAGCCGTCGCTTGATTTATACATTTCGTGGCAGGTTCTCACAAGCAGGTGGTCACCGCTATGGGTCATTCTTGCCGAGCCTGCATCGAATGGAACTGTAGTGTTAGCTCCATACAGACCGCAGGACTTTATTTTGTTCCAATTCTTATCATACTTCGTTATACGGAAAACCTCGAGGGAGTCGTTTTGTTTCGGATTTTCCTGACCGCTAAGGACATAATAATTATTGCCGGAGTCATAGAAAGCACCAAAGATAGGCAGCTCGTTGTCGATAAGCTTAGTGCTGAGCGGTTCAAAATCAGAGCTGTAATATTCCACAAGGAGTTTGCCCTCGATAGCGCCTGACTGGACACGCATATAATTGCCGTTGTCGCACACTGTCAGGTAAGATTTCACTGTGTCAGACCATTGCACATAGTCCTGAGCATTCACATTAGAGCCTGAATACGCAACACATTGCGCCACGGCAAAGGCACTGAACGATCCAGCAGACACAGCAGTAGAAACAGCCATTGCGCCAGACAGGACAATGCTCAACATTCTTTTCTTCATATTCATCGATTTCATCACCTCATACAAAAACTTTTAAACAAGAACACCTTTATATATATAATATCACAACGCAAGGCGTATGTCAATGAAAATAAGTTACAATGAGAATGATTTCAATAAATTCGTCATGCACCAAAGGTCAACGCAGTAAAAAAGCAAAGAGGATACAAAACTGAAAAAAACGCCTTGACAAGGTTTGATGGGTGTGATATAATATTACAGTGGTATTTCGAGGTGTGGCTCAGTTTGGTAGAGCGCTGCGTTCGGGACGCAGAGGCCGTGGGTTCAAGTCCCGTCACCTCGACCAAATAATGTAAGAAGAGAGTTGCAGTCGCAGTTCTCTTTTTTTGTATGCTCCACATAGCAAAAGTGCCTTATGACTAGCATTAAGGCACTTTTTGTTTGCTCGTGGTATTATATTTTCGATTGGTGGTCTTGGGCGTTGTTCGGTGGTGGTCGGAATTGATTGAAATGTTGGGTGGCACTTTTGGGCAATAATAATCAGTATAATATCAAACTTTTATACAATCAATTTCTCTTAACATCACAATTACTAATCCATTCTCATATTTCGCCGAAATTCATTTGTGGATTTTCCATTAGGCAAGCATTTTTTACCTGTTGTGGAATAACACCCAAAAAATAGTCCTCTAAAATATTCCACATATTATCGCTTGAAAATTCTCCTTCGTATAAATATGTAAGCATTTTAACTGAAATCAAGTGTTTTTCGTAAACTGTTTCCAATAGTCTATTTTTATAATTTATAGGGTCATTAATAATGTTTTTTAGATTTTGAATTTGGTTCACATAAATGTAAAGTTGGCTATTTGCACCACCTATCATATTAAATGATAGCACGCCCATGGATTCAAGTATACCTAGTACCACGGTAACACCTTTTATATATGAACTTCCGTCATTAATTAAATATAGTTCACCATTATTGGTTTCAACTTTAATTGTGGCAAAAATTTTCTTGACCCAATTAAAGAAAGAATTTACAGCAACGTTAAACTGATACATTATTTTGCCGTTGTTTGTTATGCGTTCTTTAGCTATCGACGAAGATATATTTTGATTTTTCCTATATGATGACATTGCTTTAATTACTACTTCACAAATAGATTTTGCTCTGAATTTACTAAGTGAGCATTTAGTTGCTAAAGTTTCTGCTATTTCATCCAAATATATATAATCTTCTGCAACTACTCGTTGATTTATATATTTTCGAAATTCATCCCACATATTAT
>NZ_QTYG01000092.1:0-3865 GCF_003462045.1 Ruminococcus sp. AM31-15AC
AAGTGAATTTGATATGGAGCATTTAACAGATGAAGAATTGAAGTTTTGGAAAATGGGAAATGGCATTATTATTTAAATTTAAAATTAACAATAATATGTTTATTCATATTCTAGAGATGATATAACTTATTTTGTATACGTAACAGGGCTTATTGAACAAGAAAACGGCGAAACAATTTCTGCAACGCCATCACACCCATTCTATGTTGATAAACTTGGTTGGACTTTAGCACGTTCACTTCGTGCAGGCGACGTGCTTGTTCTCAGCAATGGTGAACTTGTAACAGTTGAATGGGTTCAGCACGAAATTCTTGAATCACCTATCAAGGTTTATAACTTTGAGGTTGAGGATTTCCATACTTACTTTGTGGGCGAGTGTGGGGTGTTGGTGCATAATGAGTGCCCGAGTCCAAATGGAAGAAAAGGCGGTACTGAACATCAGCAAAAAACTCAGGAAATTAAAGACGATATTAAAGCTAGAAATAACTCTTATCCTGATAAAGAAATGATGTTTGATACAACAGGAGGTTATAAAAATAAGCGATTTGCTGATGTCGTTGAGTATGATGGTGATGAGATAGTTTCTATATATCAGGTTGGAAAGGTAAACAAAAATGGTTTGCCTGTATCCAGAGAATCCAAAGCCATAGAGGATATTATGAATTCATCTAAATATAATGGCGCACCAATTTATTTTATACCATATAATAGCGATAGTGGTCCTATTATATATATGAATTAGTGAGGTTAATCATGGGTAGACAGATAAATTTTTACATGAGTGATAAAATGCGACAGGAGTTTGTGGATTTTCTCACAAACAAAGGCTTTTGTTACGTAGATGACGGGGTCTGTGAAGAGGTAACCTATATTGCACCGTCTGATATTTATAGTTCTTTTAAAGTGTACTTATATAAAAAAGAATTTGGCAAAATATATTTGCGCGATACGGGTATAGTAAAATATATAGATGGCTGTTATAATCCGGTTATCGAGTACATTATATCAAGACCAATCACCAAAACTGTAAAAAGAATCCTAAACGGAAGAGTATGGATGACATCTGATGATCTGTATGATGAAAATGCGGATAGAGAACTCATGACAAAAGAGTATAACAAGATCATTCGATGGTTAAAAAAACATCTTTTATATGAAAATATAGAAGCAGAAAAGTATACATATTGCAAGCATGGGGGATATACAATTAAAGAATATATAGATGAAGAAGCAATCAGAATGATTACTGAAGATGGATTTACATTAGGTTAAAGCTGTAGTATTGAAAATTTTTTCATTATTTGTAATTGCAGCGTAATAGCCTTACGCTGCTCTTTCTTTTTGATAGATATAATGTTCCTGTATAATGGCGAACTCGGCGTAGCTACGGACAGCAACGGTCTCTACTACATGAGGGCGAGGTATTACAACCCCGAGATTAAGCGTTTTATCAATCAGGACGTTATGACGGGTTCAATCGTCAATACCCCGACTTTGAACAGGTACGCATATGTCAACGGCAATCCGATAAGCCTGAACGACCCGTTCGGACTAAGTCCGTTTCTTAACTGGCTTGACGGAATTACGGGACATGATATTCTTGATCTGCTTGGAATGCTTCCGGGTATTGGATTTGTATTTGACGAGCTTGTTCATATTTGTGTAAATGGCGAAACAATTTCTGCTACGCTGACACACCCATTCTATGTTGATAAACTTGGCTGGATTCGCTATTTCACTAAATAATGTAAAATAGTGGCGTTCGTGCGAAAGTGCTGTAGAATGAAAAGACTAACATACATCGCTGCCACTCGATCGTAGACAATTGGCTTGCCGATTGATAATGCTGCTTCTCTGTTATATCCTCGAAGTCGATAAGGTTTGTCGAGATTCTCTTTGAGTTTTCTACCGTAGCGTTTAAACTCATCCTTGATTTTCTGAATGTATTCTGCACGCTTTGCAGGATCATTTTCCATGTCCTGCAAAACGGCATAATAGGTATTCTGTGCACATATTGCTCGACAGTAATGAAGTGCATCTGGAACTCGTGCTTCGGCCTTTGTTAACAAAAAATCACTACCTTTCTCCTCTGCTTCTCTAATGTATTCTTTTAGCTTCGAAACTGCGACTATTCCTTTCAATACAGTACGATTATGCTTACCGCCCTTACCGATACTGAAAATGTGGACAGTTTGGCAGTCAATGAATTTTATATCATCGACTTTTAAGTGCCCAAGTTCACGGCGTCTTAAACCTGTGGTCAATCCAACATCACGAGTTGTTTCACCCGTTTCAGTATTGTATTTTGTCGGATCATTCTTTAAATGAACCCCATGGCGAGGAGGGTGTCTGTAGTCACTTATTTTTTGACCGAAAATCTTGCATAACGCAGATAGATCAGTGTTGAGAGTATCAGCTGATAACCCCCTTGCTTCTCGTACATCAATGTACTCCTGTATATATTTTTCAGCCTCGAACATTGTTAGGTGACTTGTCTGAAACTTTGCTTTAAGATATTTGCAAAATTGTTTTATTACTTTAATATATCTATTAAAGCTGCTTTCTGTAAATATCCTCCATTTATAAATGACTATTTCATCTAAAAACTTTTCAATTTCTTCATCTGAGAAACCTTTGTCTTTTAAATTCTTAATTCTGGCTCTCTTGATACTATTTTTGATTTTTAGTTTATGTTTCTTTGTACCAAAGAAACGCATTCCTGTTAATCTTTTTGTTAGGACGTACTGCAACGTATTATGACCAATTTCTATCTCAATAATTTTACCATCAATTATTCTCTTTATTCTTTTGAATTTACTCATCGAAATACTCCTCTTTATGGTTCTTGCTTTGTGTGTGGGTGGGGTCAAGTGCAGTTGATACTAACAGTATAAAGGTGTTATTTAGCAGCACGCTAAGGCCAGTGAATCGGATCATTCTCCGACCACCAAATGAAGACGCATGTCTTTCGAAAGACATGCTCAGTGGACACCTTTATAGTGTTAGTGGCTCTCTTACGCCGAACCTCGCGCTACTGGTCAGGTAGACTAATTGATCTAAAAAACAATTAGTGGAACCATTTTGGGAGTATTATATTTTTTTATTAATAAATTTGTAAAATGCCAAAAGCTTCTACAAACCGTATGATTTATAATGCAAACTATAACAAAGTGGGTCAGTGCATTTATAATAAAGATCTATGGGATGGACCTTTATTAGATTTTGAATGGAATAGGTTTCATATATGCCAATATTTTAAAAAACGATCATATATGCTATACAAAACGTTATTAGTCTTAACTGTTTATTCAACTACATATTTTTTACAAAACTGTTTTTTGCGTTTCCGAAAATCAGGAATGCAATGTTGGACTTTTTTAAACAAGTATTACCTGTTGGAATTGCTGAGGTAATTTTTTTGCCACATTTAGCAAAAACCACAAAAAAGCAAAAAGAGAGCCCACATTCTTTTTTTAACGAATGTGAGCTCTCTATTTTTGATACAAAAAATAGCATCTAAATGACTTAGATACACTAAACTTATACTTCTTTTAACAATTTTATCTTATCATATTTCTGTTCAAAAGTCAATGCATTTTATCAATAAAATAAAAAATTTATCTGAAGTTTATGCGTTTTCAACAAGGAATAACAAGCGTATTCGGATATAATGTACAAACTGATTGGCGGAAAATATCAACTATCTAAGTTGAACACTCATTATATAATAAGAATGACATTGAATTTCACTATTGATGGTATCAGCAAACGTGATACAGAAAATAAACAACTATTATTCAGCAAACGTGATACAGAAAATAAACAACTATTATTCGCATTAAAACGATATATCATCTTCCTTTGT
>NZ_QTYG01000093.1:0-3723 GCF_003462045.1 Ruminococcus sp. AM31-15AC
GAAAAAGCATCCACGGTTTTCACCTTAAAATTTCCGGTTAAAAAGCATGAAAAAAGCCCGTATTTACGGGCTTTTCGGCTGGTGCATCTTTTTTGTTCCACCAATATGGCTGGGGTGGAAGGATTCGAACCTTCGGAATGACGGAGTCAGAGTCCGTTGCCTTACCACTTGGCGACACCCCAATGTTTGTTCGATTTAGCTTGTTTTTGGTTGGGATAGATGGATTCGAACCATCGGAATGACGGAGTCAAAGTCCGCTGCCTTACCTCTTGGCTATATCCCATCGTCATGTCCCTCACTCAAACAGCTTAATCATTATAGCACACCATTTCGGGAAATGCAATACCTTTTCATATTTGTTTACAAAGCATTTACAGTGTATTAACATATATGGGCAAAACGACGTAAAACCGTAGGATGTTGTAGAAAAACTATTGAAAATGGTCAAAATATGTGATAAAATGAGCATAAGAGCGTGGCTCGGAACAAAAAACGAAAGGTCGTAACCGTTATGGAAGAGAAGAAAAAAGGATTTATCAAGAAGTTTGTAAATGAGTTCAAGGCGTTTGCTCTCAAAGGAAACGTCATGGACTTGGCAGTGGGCGTTATCATAGGCGCTGCGTTTCAGGATATCGTGACGTCATTTACGGAGAATTTTATCAACCCGATAATAGGCTGTATAGGCGGCGCTGACGTAGAGGGCAAGATACATTTGCTTGGAAATCAGTACATAAACTACGGCGCATTTCTGACGGCAGTCATCAACTTCATAATCATGGCGTTCGTTATTTTTGTAATAATGAAGGTCATAAACAAGCTTGCGTCACTTGGCAAGCATGAAGAGCCTGAAAAGCCTGCAGAGCCACCGGTGGACGTAGTGCTTCTTACAGAGATCAGAGATCTTCTCAAGGCGCAGCAGGCGGCTGAGGCGAGCAAAGAGGAAGAAAAGGCAGAAGAATAAGATCTGAAACGGTACACTTTTTAAGTTAAGGGACAGCTCCCATGTGGGGCTGTCTTTTTTGTTGGCTATCTTTTTGACGGTATTCATACAAATTCAGGTAGGGGCAAATACTTTTCTTCTGTAAAAACTCCACAATTATTTATCTTTCACTTTGTCACTTATTCTGTTTTAAATCTCTTTACTTTTTTGTCATCATATGATAAAATAATAACATGTATGTTTGTGAATACTTTTAAGCTTTTAAGTTTTCTAGCTTTCAAGCTTTTAATTATGAAAGGAAGTTTTTGTATGCCTATAACCGAGATACTGGAGCGTAACGCACGAGAGTTCGGAAACGATGTTGCTCTGGTAGAGGTCAATCCTGAGATCAGAGAAACCAGACGTGTGACTTGGAAGGAATATGAGCTTATCGAGCCTAACCCAGTCTGTCATTATCGCCGTGAGATAACCTGGAGCGTGTTCAATGAAAAGGCTAACCGCTTTGCCAATCTGCTTTTGTCCCGTGGGGTAAAAAAGGGTGACAAGGTGGGTATCCTGCTTATGAACTGTCTTGAATGGCTGCCTATTTATTTTGGAATCCTCAAGACGGGTGCGCTTGCAGTGCCGCTGAATTTCAGATACACTCCGGAGGAGATAAAATACTGTCTTGACCTTGCCGAGGTGGATATTCTTGTGTTTGGTCCTGAATTTATCGGCAGAGTTGAGGAGATAGCTGATGAGATAAGCAAGAACAGACTTCTTTTCTATGTTGGCGAGAACTGTCCGTCATTTGCGGAGCATTATGACAGGCTCACTGCAAACTGTGCAAGCACTACTCCATACATAGAGCTTACTGATGAGGACGATGCGGCTATCTACTTCTCGTCAGGCACAACAGGCTTCCCGAGGCTATCCTGCACAATCACGAGAGCCTTATGCACGCCGCAAGAGTTGAGCAGAATCATCATGGTCAGACAAAGGAGGACGTTTTCCTTTGTATCCCTCCGCTTTATCACACAGGTGCGAAGATGCACTGGTTCGGAAGCCTTATCTCAGGGGGCAAGGCGGTGCTTCTCAAGGGCGTGAAGCCTGAATTTATACTTGATACTGTATCGAGGGAGAAGTGTACTATCGTATGGCTTCTTGTGCCTTGGGCGCAGGATATCCTTGACGCTATCGACAGCGGCGAGGTGACACTTTCAAAGTATGAGCTTTCACAGTGGAGGCTTATGCACATAGGCGCACAGCCTGTTCCGCCGTCACTTATTGCACGCTGGAAAAAGGTTTTTCCTAACCACAAATATGACACTAACTATGGTCTTAGCGAATCTATAGGTCCGGGCTGTGTACACCTTGGGGTGGATAACATTGACAAGGTAGGTGCAATAGGCAAGGCAGGCTTTGGCTGGAAGGTCAAGATAGTTGATGATAAGGGCAATACTGTGAAGCGTGGCGAAGTGGGCGAGCTTTGCGTAAAAGGTCCCGGCGTTATGACCTGCTACTACAGAGATCCAAAGGCGACAGCTGAAACTCTCAAAGACGGCTGGCTTTTCACGGGCGACATGGCTCAGGAGGACGAGGACGGCTTTATTTACCTTGTTGACCGCAAAAAGGACGTTATTATAAGCGGTGGAGAAAATCTTTACCCTGTACAGATAGAAGACTTTTTGAGAAGTCATGACGCTATCAGAGACGTGGCAGTAATTGGTCTGCCTGATCAGCGTTTGGGCGAGATAGCGGCGGCAATAATCGAACTAAAGCCAGACCACCCATGCACAGAGGAAGAGATAATGGCGTTCTGCCAGAAGCTTCCGAGATACAAGCGTCCGCACAAGATAATTTTTGCAGACATACCGAGAAACCCGACGGGCAAGATAGAGAAGCCAAAGCTCAGGAAGATATACTGCGGAGAGAGCCTTGTGGCAAAGCAAAATCACGGATAAAAAGTAAAGAGGGGTAACGAAAATGGGACGAGAAGTAGTATTTGCCAACATACGAAAAAGAATGATAGCAATGATAGCTGGCGGTGTGATACTCACGCTAATGGGTGGATTTATCTCATTTGCGGCGGTAGTAGCCGGTGAATACGGCGTATTGATACTTGGGCTTTTTGCTCTTACGCCTGGTGTTATATTTCTTATATTTGGTACGTCACGGAGGACGCACCCTGAAAAGAGCGGCATATTCAAAGCCAATCCCGATCTTTTACAGCAGCTGACGAGCTTTACGCCAACATACAATATCAGGACGATTATATTATCGTATCCGACAGGGTGCTTGCCAACAAGAAAGCACCATTCAGATGTGCTGGCGAGAGGAAGCCTACGGCATTTACCAGCACACAGCGAGTATGAATTTCATCAGCTACACCAACGAGATAATCGTCTGCACGAAACACAAGAAGAATGTACTGCGTTTTAACGTATATGCCAAGGGCAAGGACACCGCCATGGGGCTTATGCAATTGCTTTCCCAATGTTGTCCCAACGCAATGGTAGGCTACACTCCTGAAACGCTTGCATATGTTAAGGAGATGCAGAGGCGTGCTCAGCAATAGATGATGGACAAGCTCTTTGTGCTTAAATTTGCACAAATGTAGGTTTGTCAATCATATTGGACACTATTATTAAGAAATTCGATAGGCGAAAACCATTTGAGGGGACGCATAGGACGGTTGTTTGTTCGACTTAAACGTGCAGCTAGCTGCACGTTTAAGTCGTCGCAGGAATAAAACCTATGGCACGAATAGAATTTGTTGTGATCTTCTCGGTGACTGCGCTCTA
>NZ_QTYG01000094.1:0-3694 GCF_003462045.1 Ruminococcus sp. AM31-15AC
CTATCTGTTTTCAATTAACAAATTTATTATTTGGGATTTGATTTCCATTAATATCAGTGTATACTCTTTTTCCTGTTAAAGTTGTGTCTTCAATCCTAAAGTAATTACCATCTGTATCATATACTACTTGTTTTCCCATTTTAGGATTATTATATATCTCCTTGCCGCTAAAAGCTGTGAAACTTTTTCTTGGTTTATGGGCATTTTATCACCTCCATATTGTTAAAGTAAAATAGTTTTAAATGCCGTCTGTCAGTTCAGCTATAAGTGCAATATGCTCACGCATTTTGACTTTTTTAAGATTTTTTACAGACTCTTTTCCGCCAAGTGCAAGCAGCGGAACATATCCAAAGCACTCATCATACTCCAGTTCACCATATTTCTTAACTGCTGCGTTATACTTTTTGATAGTGAAATAATCGTCATCAAGGACGCCCTCTTCAACTTCCTCAAAAAAGTCCTCAAATCCAGTTGATATTATATCACTATCTTGATATCTATACTTGAGTATCCCGATATACTTGTTATCTTCCCATGTAATGATATCACCAAATGCTGTCGCAAATATCGGGATAGTAACTTCACCGTCAAAATATGACTGCTGCACAAGTTCGATATACTCGTTCGGGTCTATCGCTTTTAAGTAACCATTGTAGAATGTTCCCAAACCAAACTCTCTCCAAAAATCAAACAATTCTTCAGGCAATCTGCCTTATACTGTTCGATTCGTGACACATCAATATCTCTGAACTTAACGTAATCTTTTAACATATTATCTTCTCCGAGCAGAACCGAATAAAATCAGTTCTGCATTTATTATCAGTCCTCCGCAGGTCTTAACATACCCAAGAACGCAGTAAATGAGTCTGCCACCTTTGACAGCACCCAACCTGAGTCCTCGCTCTCCTCGCTTTCAGCGTCTGCAAAATATATCGTACCATAATTATCGCCTTTGCCCAAACACAGCAATATCTGATTATCAAAAGAATCACAGGCTATCGGCAGATATTCGTCGGGGATAAGTTCCTCGTCCACCAAATTCTCGTATGACTCCATTATCTCGTTGTCATCATAGAAATAGTGTATATCACTGCCCTGCTCAAACTCATCCTCGTCGGAAGTTCCGTTCTCAATAAAATCGAACTCCACTTCATCCTCAGGCATTCCGCCGTTTGTTTTCAGCAAAAAGTCCTTATAGTCCTTTGGAAAGCTTAAATTCAGTTCACCCTCCATTTCCTTGATATCCTTGCTGCTTAGCTTTTCGCCAACTTCGACCAGTTTCATAATTATCCTCCTTTAAATTATTCCGTGTCTTATTTTAGTTGCTCCACCCATATGATTAAATCCGCCACACCTTGGTGAATGGATTTTGGAAGGAACCATTAACACACTTTTTCCATCTTCCAAATGGTGCCAAGTATAATCCTTTGGTAATTTTATACCAGTTTCATTACGAATGATTTTAACATCTTTTCTAAAAACACCAGTTAATTTTGCTTTCATTTTTATCGGATTAGGGTGCTCTGGATGAGCAAATTTCTCGAACCTAGGATATAAATTTCCGTCTTTATTCTTTGTATACTTTATGGTTACATTTTTATTTGAAAACAAATAAAATAAAGTAGTCATATCATTCTTTCAACAGCTGTTCACTGACCTCCATTTTCTTATTAGGGCTTATCGGTAATTCCACTCGGTCTATGCCAATAAGGACGACTGAATGTGACGTGAATCTTTCAATATAATTCTTATTTACTAAATACGATTTATGAATACTGATAAAATCACTTAAACTTTCATTGTCAAGCAGGTTAGATAATTTTCCGTAAAAGGTATATTGATTCGTAATAGTATGGATCACTATTGTTCTGCCCTGACTCTCAAAATAACAAATATTAGATACTATGATACTGTTTTTGACTTTATGTGCAGTATATTCAAACACCTTTTTTCTCTTAGCCTGATCCAAATAATAAGTTTCAAAAAATTCAACTATTCTTTCATAAGTAATTGGCTTTTTTATATAATCATAGGGCCTTATTTTAATGGAGTCAATAGCATACTCGCCATAAGATGTCACATAAACGATAGCAGTGTTGTCATTGGCATACAGTCCACGCAATCTTTTCCCAAGTTCAATACCATTCATTTGTTTTTCATCATTATTTTTAAATTCAATATCGAGCAATATAACATCAAACGAGTTCCCCTTGAGATACTCGTCCATTAATTCCTCACAAGTATCAAATTCTGCATGATCAATTTCTCTGTCACATTGTATTGAATAGTCTAACAAATACTTTGATAAACTTTCCTGCATATGTTTATCATCATCACAAATTGCAACTCTGATCATACGATCACCGCCTTTATACGCCATTATACCAAACATTTTTCAGAAAATCAATACATATTTTATCAATTTTCTGGTATAATAGTTTACAAAACAAAATATAATTTTTTCGCAAAATCTGCACCTTTGCGAAAGACTATTTAAGGCGATTTTGATCGCTATTTTGACTAATGTGATAGAATTTAAGCACATTATATCACATCAAATGGTTTTTGTAAAGTCAAAATAAAAAAAATTATCAAAAAAACACGGCTGATAAAGTTTTCAGCCGTCAGAATTTCAGTACGAGGAGGGCGATAAAATGAAAAATACAATGAACATTTACAAGAGAAAAGACGGACGTTTCGAGGGGCGTATTCCGTTTGGAAGAGATGATAACGGAAACCTGAAGTATAGGTATCTGTACTCAAGAAATCTTACAGAGCTTAAAGAAAAGATGCTTTATGCGTATACGACTTCTGAAAAGTATTCACCTGTCGTTTGCGGTAAAACCTTGCATGAATTATCGCTTGAATGGCTCGGCAGCGCTAAACTGCGTGTTAAGGAGTCTAGCTATTGCTGTTATAAAAAGATAGTGACTAAGCATATAATTCCGTATTTTGAGAAGATAAAATATTGTGAGTTAAATACTCCGAAAATCAACGCTTTTATCGAATATCTTCTGAAATATGGAAAATCTGACAAAAATAGCGGACTGTCAGCCAAGACTGTTCACGATATCATAGTAGCAATGCGTTCGATTGCTAAGTATTCAGAGCAGGAGTATGGCTTGAGTAATCCAATGTGCAGTATTTCTATGCCAAAGATCCAAAGGAATGAAATTTCGGTACTGAACGAAAGCGAGCGTAAAAACTTGCAAAACCATTTAGTTAATAATCTGAACAACACAAACATTGGTATACTGCTTACTATGTACAGCGGTATGCGTATTGGCGAGATTTGTGCTTTAAAATGGAGCGATATTGATTTGCAGAGTGGCATTATCCGTATTTCAAAAACTGTTCAACGTATTAATGATAAAATTGGAAATTCAAAAACAAAGATCATTGTTGGTTCACCAAAAAGCAGGACATCAGAGCGGGAAATTCCAATACCAAACTTTCTTGTAAACATTCTTAACGAAAGGCGACAAAATGAAAACAATTATATTCTTTCCGGAACTCACAAGCTGATCGAACCGAGAACAATGCAGAACAGATTTAAATCCGTCCTGAAAAAGTGTGGAATACGAAACGTTAATTTTCATTTACTGCGTCACACATACGCTACTGTTTGTATTGAGAATGGCTTTGATGCTAAAACTGTCAGCGAGTTGCTAGGTCATTCTAATGTTAATATTAC
>NZ_QTYG01000095.1:0-3045 GCF_003462045.1 Ruminococcus sp. AM31-15AC
GACTCTTTTTTTATAAAAAAATTTGAAGCGCACATTTGTCGATAAAAAATGTGTGCTTTTTTGTTTCCTAAAAAGTGGTTTATGTTTTGAAATACATTATAAAAAATCAGTAAATTTAATGATTATATAAGAATACTGATCTTTTTAATGAGGTAAAAAACATCTGTAGAACTTAAAAATATTGCCAAAAGAAACGCATATTTCTTCCAGCATATGCGGGCGAGGGCTTCCGCCGCAACGAAGCCAAGTGGATCGGTTCACTTTAAAGATCGAATGGGATGCGTTCCCATATGGAAAACGCAAGCGCGACTTCCGCTGCAAAGAAGTCAGGTGGTTCAACACATTACAAACGTTGAGTTGGACACAGCCTCCATTGTGCTAAGGCTGAAAGGCACTTAAAAAAGGTGTCAGTTATTGATATCTTGCTTCATTTGAACTGGGAACAATCCTAGTTTTGGCACTTTGAGCCACTTAACAAGTGCTTTTAATTTTACTAAAAAATAAAGGAGTTATTACTATGAATAAAACTAATAAAATCACAGTTTGTGTAGAGGGAAAAAATATAAAAGTAGAAGTAGGTACGTACACGTTGAGGACACTTATAATCAAGAAACTCAATGGAATGGCTGCTTTCAAGGAAAGCAAACATCAGTACAAGATTTGGACAATTTCAAAACGAAAAAATGTTAGGGAGAAACTTGCATTGGAGGGAAAATCAAAAGAAGAGATCAATGACATCTGCAACCGTATCAATTGCTTCAAGTGGAAGATTTTCGCAAAAAGGACCAAAATAGACTACATTGAAGGCAATATTCAGTTTTGTCACTTTCTTGCGAAAAAATATTACACTTCATATCTAACTTTAAAAGAAGCCGAAAAGCATATCCAAGAATTCGTCGATGATTTAAAGGAAAGAAACAGGAGCAGCAACACTATTCATGATTACTTGGCTTCTGTTTGTAAAACTTTCGGAAAATACATGGGTGATTATGAACACCCAATTCGCCACGGGGTTTGTCTTAAAGTCGAGCCAATGAAGTATAATACTAAATTGGGAGAAAAAGCTCGTGATTTAGGGTTACTAACTGGTTTAAGGCGCAACGAGCTTGCTCAGTTGAAAATCAAAGATATAAAATTCATTGATTGCGAAACTGTCCACATTTTTAGTATTGGAAAGGGTGGCAAGCATAATCGTACTGTATTGAAAGGAATTGTTGCAGTGGAAAAGCTAAAAGAATACATTAGAGAAGCAGAGGAGAAAGGTAGTGATTTTTTGTTAACAAAGGCCGAAGCACGAGTTCCAGATGCACTTCATTACTGTCGAGCAATATGTGCACAGAATACCTATTACGCAGTTTTAAAAGAAATGGAAAATGATCCTGCGAAGCGTGCAGAATACGTTCAGAAAATCAAGAACGAGTTTAAACGTTGCAAGAGAAAGCTCAAGGAGGATCTTAACAAACCTTATCGACTTAGAGGATATAACCGAGAAGCAGCATTGTCTATCGGCAAGCCAATTGTTTATGATCGTGTCGCAGCGATGTATGTTAGTCTATTCATACTCCACCACTTCCGCACAGATACCACCATTCTACATTACTTGGTAAAATAATATATTTTATGTGCAAAAAGCAAAGCCTGTTCATCACGGGCTTTGCTTTTTTTGTACATAAACGTGCCAAAATCCAAATACTACTTATCTGCCGTCTAGAACGCTCCACCGCCTCTGTAAGATATGTATTCTCAGCGTACCTGTCTAGTCTGGCGTTTTGTTCGGCTACTTTTCCCATCCATTGAATGAAAGTGATAATGGTTGAGATCAAATTTATCCCGTTATTGATGAACGCAAAATTCTGAACCATTTATCCGAATCAGTCGGATAATCATTACAACCTTTCTTTGAAATAACGCCGATATTCCAGTATGTAATAAAACAGATAAATAGCATACTGATTGCCGATACGACAACTGCTTCAATAACTAGAAACGGGGTCGAATAAGTTTCCATACTTCTTGACAGAATCGCCAAGATAATGTTCTGCAAAAGTCTTACGAAAATTCCAAGTAGAATTATATCTAGTATAAATCTCCATAGAAATGATTTTGTGAATTGGGTCATTGTTTTTCCTCCTTATTATTTAACCGTGTATTCAATCGTGTTACTAATGGGAGTATATTCTCCTGTTGTTTCATTGTATCCGAAAGCAAGTATTATTTCATAATTTCCATACTTTCTATTACTTTTTAAGAAAGTCAGTTTATTAATCCACTCTTTCTTTGAGAAGTCCCAATTTCCATAAAATTCTCCATCTCTTTTTACATACAGACTGATGCTACGATCAAGAGGAACAACCCCAATATCTTCTTTATCATCATAATAAGGTATATGCGGACGATTAATAAATACTGTTCCTTTTTCATCTACTTCAAGAGTTATTTCTATATCCATGTCAAGCAATTCATTTAATAACTCCGTAATTTCATTTTGCTCTTTTTTTTCGGCTTCTTCTGTAGCGTCATATTCTCCTACAATATTTAAACTACTTATCGTCATCGTATTAGGATAATAAGTTACGTCATAAAACGCCGAGAAATCAATCTTTGATTTGTCACCGGGAGAAATCATAAGTTTTGTATAACGATCGTTATCGTCAACGGCATCAATATACACAGCATTTCTTCCTTGGTTTTCAAAGTATAAGTACGACATAGTATCGAAGTGTACATCTTTAAGCGTTTCAGTATCTGAAAACATATCCTTTGCAGAGTTCACCATCATTACATAATCACTTTTTATTGCTTTAATGTCGTCCGAATAAGAACTAATACCGTAAACCGAAAAATAATTTTCAAAACCTCCTATAAAAACAAGAAGAAACAACACTATCTGAATTACATACATAAAGCATCTAAGTACAAGTCTATTACTTTTGGTTGGTATAAACCTTGTAACAACAAGCGATATACCAAAGTACACTCCGCCGATCATGGCAAGCGTACCAAGCATATAAAACAATGTACAGAAAAACAGTTTAATAGGTGTAT
>NZ_QTYG01000096.1:0-2673 GCF_003462045.1 Ruminococcus sp. AM31-15AC
CAATCTCCTTTGCGAGCTTTATTGCCTGCTTTTTAAACTCTTCATCATATTGTTTTCCTGTTCCCATTGATGACACACTCCTTTGTTTTTATTATACTTTGATTGTTTTGTATGTGTCAAGTTTTATTATACAGGATTATCCATTATATATCGTAATATTATTACAACGTTTTAATCATATTTTTAAACTATCGACGACTATTAAATGGAATTGTTTCATCTATAAAGAAACAGACCCCTATTTAAAACAGGGGCCTGATAAATTTAGCATTTTTCTTTCTTTTTGAACTTTGTCAGATTGATTATCAACGCAAAAAGTGCCATAAAAAGAACTGCCACTATGAGAGTAACTGTAGATAATTTAATAAGGCTGTCAGTTAAGCCATACATGGATCTTGTGAGTGCATTATACACAGTGTCATTATGTATCGCAAGCCCGTCATAATATTTTGTACCCTTTAGGATAGCACACGGAACAAGAATGAGCATTGAGGAACAGAAAAGTGAAGTACCTACCAATAAAGCAAACCGCTTATATGCTTTCTGTTTACTGTTGCCATAACGCCTATAAGTATAACAGCCGTTGCAATAAGAGCTATCCTTATTTTTCTCGCAAGCACAAGCAGATCTTTAAGCTTGGTGGAAATGCCATTAGGTTTATTTACATGGCTCAAAAGCATAACGTCAATGTCGGATTCAATTGCCTGTTCCACATTTTTTATTGTCTTCTGCTTTATGTCTTCAAGTTCCTGAGTATATTCAACGCCTTCTTTTTTAGCCCATTTTGTATAATCGTTTGAGATATTCTTTTCAAGAAGCGTAAAGTCTGCCTTAAACTCAGGAAGCTCACTCTTTTTGCCAAGAATATAACTGAAAGTATCTTCCACATAGCTATAAATAGCGTTTGATACATCAGTTTTGTTAATCGACTTCTTCAGGGTATCAGCTTCAACACCAGTGTAGGCATATTGTTGTTCACAATATGTCTGTATCTCCTGGAAAGCCGTGTCCTCGATTTTTATCTTGTGCATACTGTTCGTATAGGTTGTCGGTTCAAAGAAAATATTGTCTGCCGCAAACAGAAGTGACAGCGCAAGGAATAAAAACGCCAAAAACAGCGAGATTATCAGATTAGGCAGGTAGTTGTATAGTTTTTTGTTTTTCACAGATCTTACCCTCCTAATTCTTATATTCTTTGCTTACGACTTTACAGATAACATATAGCCTCTGATCTGAAAGACCCATATAGCCATTGTTCCAGCAAGTGTAGAGTATCAGATCATCTACAGGTGGATCTGCGGTCACGTCATAATACAAAAGGGAAGTATCTGTGTCTGGAAGTACCTTAGTTTCTGTGACCTCATAAGTAAATTTGCCATAATCTGTTTTTAATATCACCTGATCTCCCACTAGAATATTAGGTAAATATCTGAAATAAGTGTGGTTATGTGCCGCAAGAACAACTCTGCCTGTAGCACCTATATATGCAGAATAGTTAGATTGCACAACCCCTTTTGCTAGGAGGTCATCAGAGTCTCCCCAGTAAACAGGCTCTTTGTCAATGCCTGCCTTATCATTCTTTACGGTCAGCTCGGCATATTTGTCGCCGTAATACGGATAGATTATCTCATGCTGTTCCGTCTTATTTTCAGAATCTGGCACTGTGACTTTTGTTAATCCCTTCATAGGCAGTGCGTCTGCATTTCTGTATTTATTATCCTCTGATGGGTTTTTCAAATGAGCGTTCTCATTGAACGCTATTGCTGCATATCCTTGCAGCTCTATGAATTTTTTATAACTTACCAGCGTCATGATAGACAAACAAAGAGCCAAAACTAAAAGAGGCGTCAAGACCATTACAGCCACTGACGTCCTCTTATTTTTTTTAAGTTTGTTTGCGTCAGACGAGGAAGCTTTATCCTCTTTCCTGACCATATCTTAGCACTCTTTGTTCTTCTTAACAGCTACTGTAATACCAAATGCACTAAGAGCAAGTGTAAGAACCGCAGCAACCTGAACAGCTGTCATGCTGTTTGCACCAGTATTAAGAGAACCGTTACCTGTGTTTGTTCCAATGTTTGTATTGCCATCTGAATCAACAACCTGAACGTTCCAATCCTTGCTTGTAAGCTCGTCTACTTTGATAGTAACGCCAAAGTGATTACCTGTAGCTACACAAGCATCAGCAATAGCCTTTCTGCTATCCTCGCCCATTTCCTTAAACACCTGTCTAAGCTGATCGTTTGTTAGTGAAGCAAGATCTGTTCCTGCACCAAAAAGCTTGTCAGCAACAGGCTGAACATATGTAGCACCACAATCAGAGAGAGCCTTTACCATGTAATCATAGTCAGCAGAGCTGAACTTTGAAGCGTGAGAATCAAGGTAGTTCTTAAGCTCTGATACATGGTTAGATGGAACACCTGCTGATTTAGCTGCAGAAACAACATCGGCAGAAGAAGCTGCTGATGCACTTACAACCATTGTTGAAGCAATGATGAACGCAGTAACAGAAGCCGAAATTGACTTAAATATCTTTTTCATAACACCTATCACCTTTCGTAATATTTTCTTATAACAACATTATACACTATTAAAATTCGATTGTCAATATTATTATTGGTATTTTTTTCAGAAAAAAGCAAATATTTTTACGACAATTTGAAATAGTTATGT
>NZ_QTYG01000097.1:0-2585 GCF_003462045.1 Ruminococcus sp. AM31-15AC
ATTTATCGGTGGCAAGGTCTGTATAGGCTGAGGAGGTGAAAGCAAGCACTGTCGTCAGCAGCACCGCACCTGCAAAGCCTATGTTTATTATGCTTTTGTTCAGGTCACATTTTATTGCGTTTAGAAGTTTTAGTTTCATTTCTCTATATCTCCGATCTCGGTGTAGATAAACCTACCAAGATTATTGCTGTCAGCTTTGGCATAGGCGAGATTTCCAAACTCATGCCCTGAGGGGTCATACTCCGCAGGGTCGGTGCAGATAACGGCGTAATCAAAACTCTCCGACTTTCCGCTCCCGAAAAGATCTGTGGAGCTGTCGAGTATCACCATGACTTCAAGCCCCTCGTTAAGCTCACCGTCGCAATAATATGTAGGCACTGTGCATACTGTCTTTTTGTCTGTGAGCTTAATTTCGGCCGTGTTGTCGCCTATGGTCTGTACTGTGCCGAAAAAGCTGGGGAGGTCACGGTTTAGCTGTTCTTCATAGTTTTTCTCTCCATTTTCGTCATATTCGGCAACATACAGTTGATTAAGGATAAAATTATTGTCCTTGAAAAGATACCCCACATATACAACATCATCGACTTCATCGGGATAGTTTATTTCCTGATATACTATAAGATCGTTCAGGTCGGCTTTTAATGTTCTTTGTGGATCTGTAAATTCACAGGCAGATCCGCCCGTTCTTGTCATAGTACAAATGCCGCCGCTGTTTGAAAAAACTTTGCCGTTTTGACCTATAACATCACACAGCTTGATTTTAGTTATTCCATCATCAACGGTAAGAACAGCAGTGACCTTTTCACCAAGCTTATTGTTTATGATCTGTTCTGAGTGGAGCTTTGATCCAGGATAATAAACTATATCGTCTTTAAAGTTATCTCTTGAAAGCGGCAATGTATAGCTTTTGCCCTCATATGTGAATGTAAGCTGTTCATTCTCATATTTTTCTGTTTCCACAGTTATGTTCTCAAATTCCGAACTTGGCTTTGACACGGTGCTCTCCGGCATATTTGACACGCTGTCAACAGCAGAGAGATCCGACTGTGGTTTATTTTCCCCACAGGAAGTCAGAAAAATAACAGCAGAAAACACGATACACGAAAACGTCATAAACTTCTTTTGTTTCATGATCTACCTCACTGCATAAGCATATTTATATCAAACTCATAATCAAGATCGCCGCTTTCAGCGTCAAGATAAATAAATCGCTGAATATTGCCTGCCGATGAATATTCATCACCTACTGGCATTTCATTTTCGGGAACATCCATAACAAACTCCCAGACCAAATGGCTGTCAAATTTTATGCCTGCATCGTAGCAGCTTTGACCGTTTTTATTATCGTTAAGAGGGGTGAGTGTGTATTTAAGGTCAATGGCACTTATCTCCATTTTCTCATTAAAATCTGTAAAAGTATTTTCAATATACCCATTGCACTTGACAGGGAAATTATCTTATCAACAGATTTTTCTTTTTTGGGTATCAAGATACCGTTGCCGTTAGTAAGGCTGCCTATCTCGTCGCTTTTAAACATCTGCATATATATGCCCTGCGTGATATATTTCATTTTCGACATACTTTCATCAGACGTATCTGTCATTTGCACAAGATCGTCAAGCAATACGTCGTTGTATTTTTTAGACGCATGGATATCAAATGAGTAAATGCCCTGATCGCTTTGTCTTACAATTATAGTTTTAACGGCTATCTCCAAGTCAGGTTCAAGATCGGCATAGTTCTTATCGAGCCATTCCTGAGCAAAATCAGCTGCCTGCTTGATCGTGACTGAAGTTCCGTCCAGTTCATAGCTGTCTGAAAGATCGTCATCTCTGTCAATATGATAGATCTTGACTTTGTTTCCGCCGTTAAAGAGATCATCAAAAGCTGAGGGCTTGGCAAAACAGATAAAGCCGTTATTTCCAACGCAGCCATACATTTTCTCGTCATCGTTGCTAAAGCTGTAACTTACCATGCCGTCGCCGGTTTCATCATGAACTGTATTCTCACGGTCGAGAACATCCTTGCCAAAAATCCGGGTCATTATCTTTTCGTAATTTTCCTCATAATCCGATATCTGAGTAAAATCGACTTCGCAGTAATCTTCGGGCAATTCCACACTGATATTTTCTCTCAGATCAAATTGAGTATAGCTTTTATCAAGAGCATTGTCTATGTCATCACTGAGTTTGTTGGAAGATATGTACTGTATAGCTGTGATCTCATTTCTCTCTTTACTGTCTTTCTCGGCAGAGGATCTTACGCTGTCAGGTGTCTGCGCACAGCCTGCAAGAACGACAGCCACCGCTGCGGCAAGTAATTTTAGATTTTTCATAAGCAACTTCCTTCCTCATATGTGATAACATCAGTAAGTCAATGGTAATTTTCGCTTTTGCTCAGGTCACTTTTTATTGTGTTATACGTTTCCTTTTTGATTATTAACAAAAGAAACGTCATATCGTTACAATTTATGGTTGCATAAATTTCCTTGTTCGGAGTTTCGTCAAAGTAAAACACCCAGCATGGAACAGCTTCATATATGTCATACGAGCAGTAAGTTGCCCAGGGAGCTTTTTCACGGTCTT
>NZ_QTYG01000098.1:0-2438 GCF_003462045.1 Ruminococcus sp. AM31-15AC
TCATCCAAATATATATAATCTTCTGCAACTACTCGTTGATTTATTATATTTTCGAAATTCATCCCACATATTATCAAATAGGCTATTATAGTCTTCTGAAAAATTTATAAGTGAGCATTTAGTTGCTAAAGTTTCTGCTATTTTCATCCAAATATATATAATCTTCTGCAACTACTCGTTGATTTATTATATTTTCGAAATTCATCCCACATATTATCAAATAGGCTATTATAGTCTTCTGAAAAATTTATAGATACATATAATGCAGCGTTTAAATTTATTCTTAAAAGATCATCCAATTCTGAGCTTTTGGAATAAACGAGGTACTTAAATTTAGGAAAGGATATATCAGAATACTTCTTTTTCCATATTTCATCTAACTGTACTTTACAAATATGATTGCCAGAATTTATTTCTCTTACACAATCTGGATATAACCTATTAAGCTTTTTTTGCCCGTTTTCATTTATTTGAAACAATCCTTGTGAAAACAGCGGTATTGGTCTAACAGCAATAGGAGAAAATCCTATTCTGTTTTCAAAATCTCGTTGAATAGTTAGAAGAGCGGTCTTAACTTTATTGACATTATTATCCTCATCACTAAGTGGCGTTCCAAAAATGTATGTAAAATTCTCAGCATCAAGTAACATTGCGTTTCTTTTCTTTGTATAGATACCACGATCAGAGCTTTTTAAATTATTAGTATACAATTCATCAATTTTTTTTACTACTTCTACAAGTTGATAACGTTTTATAGAGGACATGCCATAAAGCCGATTTATATGCTTAAAATCGCTTGTGTTATATTGATAATATGCCTCACCGTCAAGATCTTCCCTACGAGCTGCACGACCTATTTCCTGTACATAATCACAAACATTACCTGTTGGAGCAAAATGAACAACAATTTGGATATCATCAATATCAATACCCATTCCAAACGCTTTTGTTGCCAGCATTACTAATTTTTCTTTGCTTAAGAATTTTTCGTAATTTTCCATTTTTTCTTCGCTACTTAATGCCCCATGGTATTTGGCAACGTGCTGTATCATATGCCTGCCTCTCAAATACTCATAACATCTATTAATAAGGGCAACTGTAGGAAAATATATAAGCGTTTTTTTATTTGTAGTCATTGCTCTCATAATGATTTTTTCAATCATATTTAGTTTGTCAAATTCATATTCATTTCTCCCCCTCGTGTTCCTTTTAGCTGTGTCAATAACAATTTGAATATCATTCCTTTTTATGTATCCAAGATATGTGATAGGATTTAACATATGAAGGCTATTTACAGTTTCTGTATACATATCTTCTATTCCATGATATATGGCTGTTGCAGTAAATGCAGCGGTAACAAATGTTCTTCCTTTCTTTTCAAGCTGATTTTTTCTCAACTTTTTTATATAATCACCAAGATACCAATAATCAGGGCGAAACTTTTTTCCCCATGTTGTAACAATATGTGCCTCATCAATAACTATCATTCCTATAGTTCTATTACCAATAAGCTGTTCGATATCACTTCTGCTTAAAAGAGTTTCTGGAGATATATATAATATATGGTAGTTGCTTGCGGCTACATTATCAATAATGTCCTGCTTTATTATTGGAGAGATGTCAGAGTTGATCGTTTTTGCAAACTTGTAATTCTTTAGTTCCAAGTTCTTAACCTGATCGTTCATTAATCCAATAAGAGGAGAAATAACAATAGTCAATAAGTCATATTTTTCCGCCAAGTATATGGCAGGTATTTGAAACATTACTGATTTTCCAGCTCCTGTTGGTGCTGTAACAAAAAGATCTCTGTAGTTCTTATCATTTTTTTCGCATGCTTCGACCTGAGCAACTAAATCGGAAATAATGTTTTCCTGAGAGATTTTAAAGGTTTCTTTTTTTCCCTCTTCAAGTTTATCTAAATCATATACAGAAAGATTTCTAAATGACGTATATCCCCAATATTTTTTTAGTATTTCCGTATATTCGTCCCTATGTTCAAAGTTAGTTGTTTCTTTTACCTTTTGTAAAATGAAAATGTCAATATGATCGATCAAATTGGCTGCAAGGACATCCAAATGACTTTTAAGTCTATTGATATCTCCAGTGTAATTCGAAATCCGCACATATGTTTTGCCCGATTCTGACAAAACGTGATTTACAAAGTCTATATAATCAACTTCTTCTATCAAATCAAAAAAGTTATCTGCTGTTTCAGAATACTGAGCATGATACACCTTCTCATCAAACAGGTTTATTGTGGTGATTTTGTTATCATGCACATCTACATTTTCACAGTATGCCCCTATTAAACGTCCTTTGTGTTCTTTTACACCAGTATATAATGAAATTATTTCATCTATATCTCCAATAATAGAAGAGTCATCTTCCAAATTATCTGTTTCACAGAAATGGGTGAGTAATCCGCTCTTAATGAAATC
>NZ_QTYG01000099.1:0-2422 GCF_003462045.1 Ruminococcus sp. AM31-15AC
TCAGTCTTGATTTTTTTAGTTTTTAATAAGATTTACTTATGAATAGATTTTGTGTATACTTTCATGATATATTTAATGTGAAAAAGCAGAAGAATTTTAGCGTATTTTGTAGGATATAACACTTGAAAATATAGGCAAAATATGATATCATAATTCGTAGACTGCTTTTGGTGAGATGATAAAATGCTTGCGGTGTGCATGGCTCTGATAGACGATGAAGAAGACAAAAATGCTTTTGAAATGCTGTATAAAAACTATAGAAATCTCAGACCTCAGATACTTTATAATTTTTTTGGCGCATCGGGAGGAGGAATACAATATCTTTTTGATAAATCAATTTATTGGTATATAAAGAATGGGTATTTGGAGAGGTTGCCGTGAAACAGCTTTTAAATTTCGAGATACAAATTTACGATATCATAAAAACGTCCTGCACAAACAGCACGAACACCCCCTCGCCTGCCTGCGATGACCTTTACAAGACCAGGTTTATTTTTGCTGACGGCGAGACGATATTTTCCCCTGCACATTTTTGTCAAAAACTTAAAAGCCGTGGTTTGCAGGGCGTTTCGATAGTCCGAAACGGCGATCAACTTGCCTTGCCCGAAAGCGCATTTGAGTTTGATAAGATTTGCTTTCTTGAAACAAAATTCAAAAGCAAACAGAGCATTTGGACGATCAAAAGAGTTTGGCAAGACACCCATTGGTATGTAACATACCGTGAGATAAGCGGAGTGAAAAAAGCGTTTTTTTACAAAGTCTGCCCAAGCAGTCCCGATATCAAACAATGTATATCCGATCTGAAAAATGCGATACAAAAAGCACAAAAGCTTTGCGATACTATCGGCTATCACGGCTTTGAAGAAGATTTCCAAGAAGCCCACCGTCTTTTGAATGATACCGACCGCCTTGACAATGTGCTGAACGGCGCTTTGTCCGCCTGCGTTTTCGCAGGAATGGGCAGCTGGAATGACGAAGTTGCGGCGATATGCGAGGATAAAAATATCCCCCAGCACCAGTACGCCGAGGTCACAAACGCCCTGTTTTCGGCAATTTTTAATGTTATATGCGGAATTTGCAGTTCCTAAAAATATATAATTTATAGGAGAACTAAATATGAGATTTGTATGTCGATGTGGGAATATGCTCACAAAATGACGTTTTGATTATGGCATATAATTTTGGAATAATGGATTTACAAATTCATACCTTTTCAGGGGTAATGAATACTAATGGAAGAATAGCTTTGTTTAATGAAAATTGCAATATGAATAGTTCAACTGATACAGGTAGTGTTAATGAGATCACTAACACATCAGATGAATTATTTAGAGTAGGATATATACTAAAGTGATTACGGGTGGTTTTGATGAAAATAAAACTCAAATACATTATAATTTCAATTTTGGTAGTCATAATAATTGGTATGGAAACGGCTCTGATGTTTTAGAATCTATTATTGGTCTTATGTATCCTTATTTGGGCGGTTCATTATCAGTACTAAATAATTTAACTTCTCCCAGAACATACGAATACAGTAATACAGATATGATTGGCTTATTTGTCTTTTCTGTAACTGAGAATTTTTCATATACGATTGCATCTGATAAAGAATTTGAAAAATGCAAAAAGATTCATGGAGAGGAAAAAGCGGAATACGAACAAAGAAGTAGAGATGCATTGTATGAATTGGGACGAAAGATGGAAGAATCATATAAAATCTCAACAGATAATGAGACATATGATATTCAATATGGTGATTACTTTATAAAGATACATTTCGGCTATTGTTGTCCGAAATGTAAGACAGACCCGAATCATGAGGGTTCTGATAATAAAAACCACTTTAGATATACGAGAACAGTTTCAACAGTTGTTTGGATAAGAAACGGAAATATATTGTATTACAACAAAACTTAGTCATAAAGCAGCAGGTGTTATTATGAAATTAAACAAAAGGTGTCCATGGTGCGGCGAAGAATTGAATGGCAGATTTTTTCAAAGAGGTCATTATCATTGCCCTAACTGTGGTAATTATAGCAAAATATATAGATACGGTTGGATCTATGGGTTAGGAGCCATTGTCGGTTTGGCTTTTATTATTTTTTTAAAATATGTGTTTGCAATTTATAGTATATTTACATTTTGGATCATCTACTCTATTATCTGTATAGCTTTGCCCTTGGAGATGGAAACGAAACATTTCATACCTAGGAAAAAAGGCACTGCGAATTTTACTTTGATAAAAGGTTTTTCGTTGATCAAACGAAAAATCATGTTTTCAGAAAAACGAATTTTCCCTATTTGCTTTGTAGATATAAATGATAAGCCTATTTCACATACTTTTTGTATTTCGATAGAAGATGTTAAATTTATATCATCAGAGTCTTTTGACGCTAATATAAAATTTATTCCAATATCT